>NZ_BAAJYS010000030.1:0-26526 GCF_057543315.1 Acidovorax sp. KPB24-07 | reverse complement strand
CAGGCCCTGCCGGCGCGCGCCCGGGCCGCGGCGCAGGGCGAGGTCGGGCGCATCCGGCTGGCCTTCGTGTCCACCGTGGGCTTCGAGCAGTTGCCCGCCTGGGTGCGCGCCTTTCGCAGCGCCTGCCCGCAGGTGTCGCTGGAACTGGTCGAGGCGACGGGCGACGTGCAGCTGCAGTTGCTGGAGCGCGGAGAGATCGATGCCGGCCTGCTGCTGCATTCGCCGCAGTTCGCCCCGCCGGGCCTGGCCGGCCTGCGCGTGGCGCGCGAGCCGCTGGTGCTGGCGCTGCCGGCGGCGCACCCGCTGGCGGTGCAGGCGAAAGCCCCGCCGCTGGCTGCCGTGCTGGCCGAGCCGCTGGTGATCTTTCCGCGCCGCATCCTGCCGTCGGTGTACGACGCGATCTTCGCGCTCTACCACGCGGCCGGGCATTCACCGCAGGTGGCGCAGGAAGCCATCCAGATGCAGACCATCGTCAACCTGGTGGCGGCCGGCCTGGGGCTGGCCTTCGTGCCGCAGAGCGTGATGCAGTTCCAGCGCACCGGCGTGGTCTACCGCCGCGTGGCCACGCCGCTGCGCCGGCCGGGGCCTTTGCTGCCTGAGTGCGAAACCCGGCTGGTGTGGAACGCCCCCGCGGCCGGGCCGGCCCTGCTGCGCTTCGTGGCCTTCGTGCAGGCGCTCCAGGGTGTGGCGCCGGGCGAGGGTGCGGATCGGTCGATCAGGGATGGTTTGCTATCAAATAGATAGCTGTCGGGGCAATGAAAACGCCGGCGTGGGGCTTGAACGGCTTGGAAAAAAGAAAAGCGCGCACACCGCCCTGGCGTGCGCGCCTTGGCCGGGCGCAGGATCAGTCCGCGGAGGCCGATTGTGTTTGCAGGTAGTTCTGCAGGCCGACCTTGTCGATCAGGCCGATCTGCTTTTCCAGCCAGTAGGCGTGGTCTTCCTCGGTGTCGCGCAACTGGGCGAGCAGCAGGTCGCGGCTCACGTAGTCCCGCACGCTTTCGCACAGGGCCATGCCTTGCTGCAGCGCGGCGCGCACTTCGTATTCGGTGGCCAGGTCCTTGCGCAGCATCTCGGGCACCGTGGTGCCGGGGGTGAATTCCTTCGGGCGCATGTCGGGCATGCCGCCCAGGAAGAGAATGCGCCGCAGCAGCGCGTCTGCGTGCTGGGTCTCTTCCTGCATCTCATGGTCGATCCGCGTGTAGAGCTTCACGAAGCCCTGGTCTTCGTAGAGGCGCGAATGGATGAAGTATTGATCGCGCGCGGCCAGTTCGCCGCGCAGCAGGTCCTTGAAATAATCGATGACCTGTGGGTTTCCCTGCATGTGTTTTCCTTGGAATCAGGGCAGGAGTATCGCGCGGCCACCCGGCCCGCGGGTGAATGCCCCCCGGCCGGCGCTCTGCATGCGTACCGGGATCAGAAGCGTTCGCGTTGGGGGTGCTTTGATGATGATAGCGCTCGGCGTTGATGGAGCCGATCGGTATTTCGTGCATCGATGGTCAATTGCAGGAAAAGATGCTCGACTTTCAACAAGGAGATGTGCTGCCAATTCGTCAAGCGAGAGTAATTCGTTATTTTTGCCATTGCTTCGTGCTCGATCATTGGGTTTCCTTTGCATTTTTTAAGATGATTTAACGAATTGCTATGGAGTCCCCTAATGAAGTCATCGCCCATTGATTCATCATCACGTCGTGGTAACCCGACTGCATCAGGGGAAAGGCCGAGTACCCAACGCCCGCCTCTCAGGCATCGGGCTGCGCTCCATCGCCCATCTGATTTGCCTCCACGCGTCGAGGGCAACTCATCGAGTTCCAGTTCGTCTGCTCCAAGAAAGGCATTTGCGTTTCAGCCCCGTGGACCTGCGCTGGATCGGCGAAGGATGACGGAAATTGCCGAGCGGGTCGCATCCGAGCCGGGGTCTACCCTGATGATGTCTCCCTCGATAAGGGGTCGATCGGGCAGGGCGGAAATCAGGCCAGTATTGCCGCAGAGCAAGAGCGAGCAAAGGGAAATGCTCCAAGATTTTTTGACGAATTGGTCAGGTCCCCAGTCGGTAAAAACCAAAATTCTCAAAGCCCACGAGGAGGAGTCCTTCGTTCTAGACTTGGAAGGGAAACATCTGAGCAGTCTTCCGGATGGGCTTTTCTTGCTGCCACATTTGGGAAACCTCATTGTGAATGGCAACCCTTCACTCAAAAATTTGCCGCCCGATCTGGCTTACGCCCCCGCATTGGCCCGCATCCAGGCAAACGATTGTGACCTGCATGAGTTGCCGGAAAATATCGGTCAGGCGGGGGAGTTGGTCATGCTGGAGATTAAAAATAACGGCCAATTGACCGAACTCCCTGCATCGATGGCGGATTTGAAAAAATTCGAGGTGATCGAGGCAACCCGTTGTAATTTGGTGGTCTTGCCGGAAGGCGGGATGGGTCCAAAAATCCGGCAAATCGATCTCTCTAATAATCCGAGGCTCAGCCATTTACCGGAGAAATTAGGCGAGAGCCCCAATATTGAACATCTGGAATTGAAAGGTTGCTCGCTCTCGAGCATTCCTTCTGGTATTGGTGCCCTCCCAAAGCTGAAGTCGCTGAACTTAGCGGACAACGCGGCCATGCAGCAGCTTCCACCAGGCCTGAACTTCAAAAAGGTGCATGTCGGCACGCGAGGCACGCAGATCCGCCTGATGGACTTGGTTTTAAACCAACCCATCAGTCCGCCTGTGCGCAAAGAGCAAGACGCCAAACTCAAGCACGTGCAAAAGCACTGGGGAACGATCCAGAAGCTGATCGAAACCGGCGGCGCTAGAGTGGCACAGAAGGCAGAGGCCGCCCGCTTGGAAGTGGACCAGGGCAGGGCCGGTCTCTCCAATACCGCGCAATCAACACCACTGGCAGGGCGCAATTGGAAGGCCGCCAATCATCAAATCAAAGAATGGATCGGCCAGCACCAGCCGTTGGATACCGACCATCTGAAGCGCCTGAATGCGATGCTGGGCAAGGACACCGATCCTTTCAATGACCCCGATGCTTATGAAAAACTTGGCGCTCGCTTTGGGGAGTTTCGTCGGCAACCGACTGGTTTTCCCCAGGGGGGCTCTGCAGCTGCTGTAGTGGACGAGCGAGAAGTGGGTGCGGAGATGGCTCAGTTTGATGAATGGTTTGAACAGGCGTCTGCTCAGGTGGCTCAAGGCAGAATGAGTCCCGCTGAATTGTCTGCTGCGACAGTGCAGCGCCTTGTCAGCATTCACCCGTTCCCCGATGCCAACGGTCGCACGACGCGGCTTGCGGGCGACTGGGTATTGATGAGCTATGGACTGCCGCCCGTCAACAGCCCGCAACGTCCAATCATCGTGTTTTCCAGCGGACGCAATCCAAACGGTCCCGACGATGCTTTGGCCTGGACAGTCGAGGGGATGACAAAGACCGTCGAGATTTACGAAAAACATTTGGGATTGAAAACCTCAAGGCGTTAGAACTCACCATATCCAAAGATGCCTTTTGACAAACCCGTCTCCGCACGGCGTGTCCTGCGCAGCACTTTGGTGCTTTGTTTTGTCTCCACCGCTGCGATGGCGCACGCTGGAGGAGCAGGTATCTACCGCTTGGACTGGCCCTACCGCGGCGAAGTGCTCAACTACCGCTCCTGCGGCTGCGCCGACGCATGCTGGGTGGCCGAAGTTCGGATTCAGCGGACAAAGGTCTTGAAAGCCCGGTTGCGGTGCGACTGCGAGTCCCTGCGCTACGCCCGCTCCACGAGTCCGTCCAAAGAAACGGCGCTGGGGAATTGCGAAACCATCAACCGCAGTGGAAGCAAAGCGGAAGCGATCCGCGAAAAGCTGGAGCAGATTCTGCACCCCACCGGCGCGCATCGAGGTTTAGCGTCCTCTGCACCATGAGGCTGACACGGCAACGCCGGCGGCGTTGTTCGGGCCTCTGATTTCCTGCCAGGCAACCTAGCGTCAGAAATCCACAGCCGCCGACAGCATCAGCGTGCGTGGCGCACCCACGGTCACGTAGTTGCTGACCACCCAGTAGTTCTTGTCAAACGCGTTTTCCAGGCTGGCGCGCAGCACCACGGGCTTGCCGGAGACCTTGGTGGCGTAGCGGGCGCCGATGTCCAGGCGCGTCCAGTTGCCCACGCGCAGGCGGTTGGCGGCGTCGGCATAGACCGGCGAGGTGTGGATGACGCGGCCGTTCAGGCTCAGGCCCTGCACCCAGGGGGTGTCCCAGTCCAGGCCCAGGTTGAAGGTGCGGTCCGGCACGCCGGCGGCGTTGTTGCCCTGGTTCAGGCCGCCTGCGGTGCGCGTGAGCTTGGCGTCGTTGAAGGCGGCGCTGGCCATCAGGCGCAGGCCGCGCTGGACTTCGCCGTAGGCCGTCAGCTCCAGGCCGCGGTTGCGCTGCTCGCCGCCGAAGCTGTACACATTGGTGACCGGGTCGGTGACCGCGCCGGGCTTCTTGATCTGGTAGATGGCGGCCTGCGTGGTGAGCTGGCCCCAGTCCACTTTCACGCCCACTTCGTGCTGCTTGGATTTTTGCGGAGCGAAGGTCTCGCCGGCGTTGGCGGTGGTGACCCCGGCGGTGGCACCGCGGGTGAGGCCTGCGGTGTAGTTGGCATAGACCGAGATGTTCCTCGCGGGCTTGAACACCACGCCCGCCAGGGGCGTCACGGCGCTCTTGTCGTAGCGGCTGGTGGAGACGCCGGTGGTGGGCGTGAAGTTTTCCTGCTCCATGGTCTGGTGGCGCAGGCCCAGGGTCACCAGCAGGCGGTCGTCGAGGAAGGCCATGGTGTCGGCCAGGGCCAGGCTCGACTGGTCGGTGACCGAGCTTTTGCCGGGTGCGCCGCGCGCCACGGTCATGGCGGGCAGGGGCGAGGGGTTGTACAGGTTGGAGGCGTTGGTCGTGGCCGAGGTGGCGTAGAAGTAGCCCGTTTCCTGGTTGAGGTAGTTCGCGCCCAGCGCCAGCGTGTGGCCGACGCTGCCGGTCTTGAAGCGCGTGCGCAGGCCGACGTCGGCGGCCTTGGACTTCGTGTACTGGTCGTAATAGGCGTTCGACACGCGGAAGTTGCCCAGCGCGTCGGGCCGGCCGCTGGGGAAGGTCTGCTCGTAGTCCATGTCCATGTAGCCCAGGCTGCCGTAGACGGTGGTGCGGTCGTTCAGGTCGTGCTCCAGGCGCGACATGACCGTCTTCACGTTGTCCTGCAGCTTCGTGCCGGGGTAGAAGTTGAGCCGCGCGTCGGGCACGGCCGGCACCGAGGTGGCCGTGCCGGCGAAGTTGATCTGGGGCCGGAATTCCTTGGTTTCGCCGCGCGTGGCGAAGGCGTCCAGCGACCAGCGCGTGCGGGCGCCGGCGTAGTCCAGGCCGACCGAGCCCAGGCCCAGGTTCTGCTTGCCGCCGTCGATGTTGCCCTCGCCGCCGCGCACCAGGCCGTTCACGCGCACGCCCCACTGGTTGTCTTCGCCGAAACGGCGGCCCACGTCCAGGTGGGTGCCGAACTGCGCCTTGCCCATGTAGGTGGTGGTCAGCCGCGTGAGCGGCACGTCCGCCGCGCGCTTGGTCACCACGTTGATGCTGCCGCCGACGCTGCCGCTCGGGCCCACGCCATTGGTCAGCGCGCCGGGGCCCTTGAGCACTTCGACGCGCTCGATGGTCTCCAGCGGGATGCTGGTGGACGGCGCCAAGCCGAACAGCCCGTTCATGCTGATGTCGCTGTTGGACAGGGTGAAGCCCCGCACCTGGAAGTCGTCGCCGAAGCCGCCGCGCGAGGTGAGCGTGCGCACCGAGGCGTCGTTCATCACCACGTCCGCCACGGTCCGTGCCTGCTGGTTGTCGATCAGCTCCGAGGTGTAGTTGGTGGTGCTGAACGGCACGTTCATCAGGTCGGTGTTGCCCAGGATGCCGAGGTTGCCGCCGCGCGCGAACTGGCCGCCCGAATAGGTCTTTTGCAGGCCGCCGATGGCCTCGGCCTGGTCGGAGACGACCACTTCGTCGAGCGCCGTCCGGGCGGCGGTCTGCGCGCCGGCGCCGGTGGCGGCGATCAGAAGCCCTGCGCCGACGCAATGGCGGACAAGGCGGGCGAGCGGGGTGGGGGCGAATCGGGGTTCTGCGCGGCAGGCGTGTCGGTGCATGGTGTTCAGGAGCGGGCTTTGCGGCCGGTGGGCCGGGGTCCGTGGCCAGGCCGTGAAGGGCCGGGAGAGGACCGCCGGGCGGCGGAAAGCGGTTAGAAGAATGAGAAGCGTTATCAATTATGAAGTCACCGCTGAAGCGCGCCGCGAAAACTAAAGGCTCTGCACCGCGATAAATGAGCGCTTGGACAATTGCACCGGCTGAAATGAAATTACGTTGAGTGGTGCTACAGCCCGGCCACAACAAGCTTGGCCAACTCAGCGCCCTTACGGGCAGACGAGAGCACGTTGCTGACTCCCGCGGGAGTCAAACCCGTCTGCTTTGCCGCAGCGCCCGGCGCCATCCCATCCACCAGCACCAAGCGCGCAGCCTCCTTTGACGCAGGGGCAGTGATGCGCAGCAGCTTGGTCAGTGCCTCAAAGGCTTCAGCGGTCATCGTACGGACTCCAAAACGGGTGATCGTGTGATCCAGGCCCACGCGACGGCCTGCTCAAACTGCCCGATCCAGCTGAGCGCCTCCATGTCAGATGCCGCGCTGGCGTACACGCCCGCCGCGCACCAAGGCACTGGGGGGCGGGCAAGGTGGGGCACCGGCGAGTAAACACCCTGCATCATGAGGCGCCACAGCCTCTCCGCTTGCCTGGAGCGCTGGGCCACGCCAAAGGTGACCAGCGGCACGCGCTTGCCCACCTGGGGGGCTCGACCAAACACCGTCACGACGAGGGCACCCTCGGCACGCAATGCCTGCGCAGCGTAGTCAGCAACCGGGGCAAACAACGGCTCCGGCTTGCCGCTGGCCAGGGCCTTGTCTGTCCAGGCAGCACAGGCAGCGATGGTCGCATCGGCAATCTGGTCGCGTCGGCTGTGCACCGAGTCGCCGGTGGTCAATGTGAGGTGGTGTATGTGCATCACAGTCGTATTTGCTCGGCGATGGCGCGCGCTGGCGCACCGTCGGAATCCACGGGCAGGCCATCGACCTCGACCACACGCACGTGGCCGGCCTCAACGTAGGCCACGGCAGCGCGACCACGGCGGTCGGTGATCGCCAGGCCATCAGTGCCTACATGCGTCACTCGCTCCACGCGAAAGGCCGCGCAATGGGCCACAGCAGCCGCGCGATAAGCCTGGGCGACCTGATCCTGCAAGCCCTGCAGGGCCGCCCGCTCAGGCGCCGCTGAGTACGTGTGCACGGGTTGACCGTCGATGGTGGCCACTGCGATGCTGCGGCCGCTATGGACCAGGCCCAGCCTTGCGCCAGCGGCATGCACATAGGGCTCCTGCGCCGTCCAGTCCTGGACGCTGTGGCCCTCGGCAACGGCGCGAGCCGCATCGTCCAAGCGCCGGGCCACCGCCTCCGCAACTGCCAAGCGGGCACGATCCGCCGCAGCCGCACGCATGGCCTTGATGCGGGCATCCAGCACATGGACGGCTGCGCTTCGAGGGGCCATGCCGGCGCTGCGGCGCAGCAAGGCCACCACATCAGCAACAAAGGCCTCGGCCGGCATGGATAACACGGCCTGCATGACGCCGTGTGTGTCTTTTTGGAGTTGCTCGGGGGGCATAGACGCCAGGCGCTCACGCGCTTGGCGGCGAGCCACCTCAATCGCGTTGCGCGCCAGAGAGGTGGTCAGCATGTCAAGCCGCCTGATTGCTGGCCAGGGCACGCTCGGCGGCCTCTTGAGTCGTGTACACCTCCGCAATGTACGGACTGCCCTCTACTTGGATGCCAAATCCAGCGATGTCGCGATGAATCACCTGCGACGTAGTTGCCCAGTAGCTGTCCATTGCAGCGTCAGCGCGGGCTTGGATGTCGTCACCGTCGAGCATGTAGCTGTTGGTACAGTTGCCAGAAGAAACCACGGCGAAGGGGCCGGGAACGATAGTGGCGATGGACTTGGACATTTTTGATCTCCTGCCTGCGTTGTACCTGAGGCGTCGGCGCCAGCTGGTTGCTGGCATGGCTTGAATAATACACCCCTAGGGGTGTATTGCAAGCTTTTTTGCGTAGAGGAAAACTAAAACGCCACCATCAGGTGCTCTGCGATCCATCGGGCCACAGGAACACAGACCGCGTTTCCGGCCGCCCGAACCTCGCGGTGATCGGTCGCATCCAGTCCGAAGGGAAGCCCTGTAGTTTCAGACACTCCGGCCCGCTCAACCATCGCACTCCGTCCGCCTCGGTGACAGACGAGATTCTCGCAACCGATACCGATGAGACTGGCTGCATTTTTGGCCAGGAGACAATTGGCAGGCCATCCATCCGCTGGCCGTGACTCTTGCTGCGGCCCAAGCGTGCCAGGTATTGCGTCCACTGGCGCGGCGTCAGAAAGCAGCCCAGCGGGGGGTTGTCGTCCAAGACCAGCGACCAGGAAAATCCGGCGGCGACGCTGGGCGACTCCGAAATACTGAGCATCAAGCACCCGCCAGCATCCCACATACCCCCGGTCGGCAAGGGCCCGGAGGACGACGCCAAAGTCTTGCCCACCGTTGCTAGTGAGCAGGCCAACGACGTTTTCAAGGACCACCCACTGGGGCCGTATTTCCTCGACGATGCGGCAGACCTCCCAGAACAGGCCGGTGCGGTTGCCGGCGAGGCCGGCGCGTGCGCCCATGCTGGACACGTCCTGGCACGGGAATCCGCCGATGAGCACGTCGACGGGGCTGAGGTTGTGGGCGCCGACCTCGCGCACGTCGGCGAACTGCCGGGCGTGAGGGAACCGCAGCGCGAGCACCTCGCGCAGGTGCGGCTCGATTTCGACCTGCCAGGCCGTGGTGTATCCCGCTTGTTCGAATCCAAGATCAAACCCTCCTATCCCTGCAAACAGACTGCCCACGAGGGGCGATGGGGCCGTGGTGGCCGGTGTGCGGCTGCTGGGTGCAGCCAAGGTGCCTTGCGACATGCATAACGCTTTCGTCGTTTGGCGCTCCCTGGCGCTCGGATGGGGGGCTCGCGGCCCTCAGGTGATTCATGGCCCCGCAGCGGGGGCACTTGATGGCGAGGACGGTGTATTCGCCTTCGCCGAGTTTGCGGCGGCACGCGCCGCACCGGATTTCATTCATTGCAAGCCAGTTTCTACGGTTGAAACATCCGATAGACTCGCCGCACTCCGCGCGGAGTGGCGGGCCTTGTCGGCTTGCAGGCTTGATCTGCAGGTTGGGGCTCTTGCCGGTGTTGACGCACCGGCAGGGGTCGCCCGTCTTTTAGTGTTGCCTCACCTCGCCTCGGTCACAGCGTGGCGGCATGGATGAAGAGGTCATCCAGGTCCAGATTGAGGGCCGCGCCCAGCTGAGCGACCAGGGGGCTGTCCCGGCGCACCGTGGGGCGGTAATCCCATTCGATCCGCGCCCTCGTCCGCGCTGGCTCGTCCATGGCGTTCAGCAGGGCCTCCACGGCGGCCAGCTTGTTGTGCTCGTAGAGCGCCAGGCGGGCCTGGCCCATCGAGACTTCCTCGGGCACCCGCACAACGGGTACGGGCGGCTCGTAGGGTGCGGGTTCGTTGCCCTCGTCACACCAAGCCAGGTAGGCCACGTAATCGCGGTTTTCCGGGTCTGGAGGAATGCAGGCCCCATCGTCCGTGCGGATCACGATGGCCGTGTCGGTGAGTTGGTAGGCGGCCATGGTCACAGCTCCGCAGAAATTTCGATGCGCGCATTGCCCGACAGCAGCGCAAGGCAGGCCTTGCTATCGCTTGCCAGTCCGGCGCTGGTGCTCGGGAGGATGACGAAAGCGGACTTGACCCCGGCCGAGCTGACGAACGGCCGGGCGGTGCAGGAAGCCGTGCCGCCCCCCAGTTGAAACTGGAATTTGTCCACGTCGCCGGGAAACGTGAGGGTGGGCGCTGCGCGCTTTTCAGGGTAGTTGAGCGGCACCCACACCTGGTTGTTGTTCGGCACCATGCCCGTCGCATACGTGTAGCCGTTGGCGTTGTTGAACTGCTCGTAGTAGCGCTTGCACAGGTCGAGTTCCAGGGAGTGAGGCCGGTGTTCGAAGCGGCTGGCAAACGAGCCGCGCTTGAGCTCAAAGCCGGTGATCGCGAAGACATTCCCTACGGTGTCGAGGCAGTTGACCTGGTTCGGCGAACCCAGGTATAGCGCCTCGCGCCAGGCGCCCGCCTGGGTCTGATAGGTCGCACCCACGCCAAGGCCCCAGCGAACGTACAGCCCAGCCCCGTTGGACGTGTTCCAGCCTCCCGTGGTGGGCAAGCCGCCGAAGACCGTGATGGCTTTGGATTCCCACGTGTTCGGCGCGTTGACCGTGTACTCGCCAACGAAGGAACGATCGAAGCTGGCATTGAACAAGGCCAGGGAGTGCACGCCGGCTTTCGCAGAGCGCACTATGAACGTGACCGTGAACGTCACGCCGAACAAGTCGGCGATGTTGTAGCCCTCGATCACCTGTTGCAGCCCTGCCGACTTGGCCGCGGTCATGGCAGCGTCGGCCGTCGTGACCGTCACACGGGCATTGCGGCGCAGCCCGGCCTCCGGGCCGTCGATGCCTTGCTCCAGCGTGACGACCGCGGTGGTGGACGAGCCTGTGAACGCCAGCCTGTCCACCGCGTAGGTCCCCGTGGCAATGGTGGCGCCGACGAAGCTGCTCCCGCGTTGCGCTTGCGCGCAATTGCCGTTGATGAGCCGGTTGCGCAGGGCTGGCTGCGCGCCGGCCTGGTCAAGCGGGAGCCAGTTAGCGGACACGCTCGGCACGTGAGCCTGCACATCGGCAACGGGTACTTTCAGCAGCCAGATTTGCTGGTCGTGCAAGACGCTGGCAGGCGGCGCCAGCGGGCCGGCCAGGTTCGCCCAGGCGCCCTTGAAGCCCGCCGTCGCCATGGCACTCGCGCTGGCGGCTGCTGCGTCCTGGGCCACGGCATCGGTGGCGGCGCGCAACTGGTTGACCTCATCGCGGGCCGTCACTGTCCAGGCGCGGAACGAGGCCAGCCAGTTTCGAAAGCCTGCCAGCCACGCCATGTAGTTGTCGCTCTTGAGGTCAAAAACCTCCTGCCCGTCGTTGCGACGCGAGGGGATATCTGCAGCGACAGCAGGATCGCCCGGGGGCGGGGTCAAAATCATGTGGTGATCTCCAGTCCATTGATCGTCAGGTTGCAGTCCGAGATGCCGTGGGTGACCAGCACTTGCTCGAACCCCATGAGGTATCCGTATGTCATCAGGGCAGTGACGCCACGCGCTCCGATCCAGACGATCGGGCGCTTGCGGAACGCCACGACCTGAGCGCGGGTGCGCTCGTACTGGGTGCCCTGCACCAGCACCTGCAGCTTCATCCAATCGGAATAGGCGCCATCGGTGACCATCCAGCCGCCCCAGGCATCGCGCTTTTTCTCGCCGAACTCGTCGAAGCCGATCGAAGGCCGCCAGTACGTGTTGCCCAGCCACACGGCACGGCCTGCCACGATCTCGCCGCAGCGCGCGATCGCGCCGGGTGACTTGATGCGAACGATGGTCGTGGCCTGTGTATAGGCAGGAAGCCCGGAAATCAGCAGCCGCTCGTCACGCTCGATCGGGTTGAAGAAGTACCCCCAGTGCGAATTGCCCGAGGGGCGCAGCATGGAGACGTCCTCCGAGTCGAAGACCTGGCCGTCATTGGCGTCGATCATTACCACCTGGACGGACGTGGCCCGCACCCCGAAAAGCGCAATGTCGGTGATGACCCGGCCGGGCTTGAGCTGCACCTCGATCAGGTCGGCGCGCTCGGTGTACGAGCCCAGCGATGCGTCGAACATGCGCAGGCGCTCTTCCACGCCGATGGCCTGCCAGGCGCCCGCGCTGGTGGTGCCGCTCAATGCCGGCGCGTTGCCGACGTTGTTGTCCTTGAGGCTGCGGTAGATGATGCGGCTGGCGCCATCGATGACCTGCACGCCGCTGGCGTAGCTGGTGGCTGCAGCCCAGACTGGCAAGGTGCTGGCCGCCACGTTGATGACCATGTTTGCCGGGGTGAAAGCGATCGGGGCGATGAACCCCATTCCGCGCGTGTACCCCTTCGGCGTCTCGCTCATGCCGTGACTCCTGTCGTCTCTGTGGTCCGCTGCTTGATGCCGATGGCATCGAGCTTGCGCACGGTGCTGTCCACGCTCTTGATGGACGACAGCATTTCGCGCTGCAGTGCATAGCTCTGGCTCTGCAGCGATGCGATCGCCGCCACCACGTCCGCGTTGCTGCCGGTGCCCCAGGGCGTGGAAGCGCCTGGATTGAACGGGTTGAACCGCGCCGGCAGGACCAACTCGTCCTTGTGGATGCGAGCCGGCATGTCGTAGGGCACGCGGTTGATGCCCACCTCGAATGCGGGCAGGTTGGAGCCCACCAGCGCCTGCACCTTGGCCCAGTCGGCCTCCCAGTAGCCGCTCAGACGGGACATGTCGCGCAGGGTGGCCCCCTTGGCTTCCATTGCCGCCATCAGGCCTGCCAGGTCCTCGGTTCCGTCGAACGAGTGGTAGGTCGGGGCCAGGGAGTCGAGGCGGGCGATTAGCGTCTTGTCCGTGATCGGAGAACGCCCCACGCCGGCGGTGGCCAGGTACATGAGATCGAAGTACCGGGCCTGCGCCGCAGGAGTGGTGCCACCGCCACTGTTGCCGCTCGTGCCCCCGAAGACTGCCCCTCCGGAGTTCGATCCGCTGCTGGGCACGGTAGCGCCGGGCTTTTCGGTGACCAGGGCCGCGTGGAAGTTGCGCACGGCCGTGGCGGTGTCCAGGATGCCGACATACTGCCCGCGCGCAATGTCCAGGGCGTCCTTGTTGGACTTGAGCAACTGGTCCAGGCGATCGGCCTCGGCCTTGCTGGCATTGAGCAGCAGTTCCTCGGTCGATAGCTGCGCCTGGCCGAGGTCGCCCATGGTGTCCAGCTTGTTGGCCAGCATGAGCTGGGCCGCCTCGTAGTCCAGGCGGTTCGTGAAGGCGCGTTCCGTGATGCCGCCCCGCGCCGCGGTGATCGCCTCGGCCAGCTTGCCGCCCTCGTTGACCCGCTGGCCCGAGCGCAGTGCAGCCATGGCCTGGTCGATCGCCAAATTGCCCTCGGCGGCCTGCATGGCGGCGGTGGCCGCGACCTGGCCGCGCAGTTCGCGCGCCTGGTTGCGGGCGAGCTCCACCAGTTCCTTGGCTGATGCCACCCGGGCCTCGCGCAACTCGATCTCGGCTTGCACGGCCTCTTGCGCCGCGCTGATGGACTTCTCCAACACCGCATAGGCCTTGTCGGTGGCTGCGGCGCGGGCTTCCTCGGCCTGGCGGCGTTCTTCCTCGGCCTTGCGCGCGGCTTCCGCGGCGTCTTCGGCCTTGTAGATCTCGATCACCATCGCCGCGAGCGCGGGATTGAGGTTGAGGAGCGCGTAGTATTCCTGCAGCCTTCGCAGGTCCAGCGCCTCGCGGTCCTTGCCCTGCGCGATCAAGAGGCGCTGCTCCAGGTCGCGGCCCTTGTCCGCGATCTGCGCCTGGCGCTCGGCATTGCGGCGCGCCACCTCTTCGCCGGACACGGTGACGCTGGTGAACGTGCCCTCCAGCGCCAGGAGCATGGCAATGGCCTTGCGGCCGGCCTCGGTGTTCTCGTCCTGCGCTTCGATCATGGCGCGCAACTGCGCGCGGGCATCGTCGGCGTTGATGTCCGGCAGTTTGAGGTCCAGCGTGGCGAGCTGCTCGGCCATCATCCGCTGGGCGTTGGCGCGGCGCTCTTCCTCGGAGAAGTAGTTGGCGTAGTAGCTCGACAAGCGGCCCTGCAGCTGCTCGAAGCCACCGCTCAGTTCCGCGATGCCCGAAGCCGCATCGAAGCTCATGTCGGCCAGGGAGGTGAGGCCCATGGCGTTCACGGCATCCCTGAACGCATTCACCCCCGCGATCTGCGTGTTGATCGCCGTGAGCAACTGGTCCACGGCCTCGGACGTCATGGCCTCGGCGTTCTTGCCGGCGACCATCTCCTGAATCACCTCGGGCCCGTCGGTGACCTTTTGGAGCGCTTGGATCGCAGACTGTTTGAGGTCGAGAGAGAAGTTTTCGACGGCGGTCTTGTAGTCCGGGCTGCGCGTTGAAAACACCTCGTAGAGGGTGCCCGCGTAGTTGTCGCCCTGGCCGCTCTCGCCAAAACTGGCGCCATTGCTGAGCTTGCCGCCCACATAGTTGCCGCCCCGTTCCTTGGTGCTGGTCTCGAAACCGCCGAAGAAGTCCGTGAGGCGCACGGCGCTGCCGATGCCCTTGAGCATCTCATTGATGCCCTTGGCGGTACCGGAGATGGCCTGGCGGATCGTGTCCTCGTCGTTGACCTTATCGCCCTCCAGGCGGTAGGCCTCGCCGTCCGTCAGCCCGATGCGCTGCCCCCCGGAGAAGTCACGGTCGTACTGCTGCCCGACGTACGTGTACGACTGGCCGCGGCGGTTGTTGGTGACGGAGCCATCGAACGCCACACCGAACTGGCCCCCGGTCCGCGTCTCGCCTTTAAAAGAGCTGGCCAGGCCGGCCAGGGCCGCGATGCCCGCCAGCGCCCAGCCCCAGCCAGGCACCGAGGCCAGCATGTTGCCGACGCCCATCATTCCGCCCGCACCGGCCGTCGTGGGGCCTGCCAGGCCTGCAGCGAGGGAAGCGCCCTGGTAGCCGGCCATCAACTGGGTGGCGCCGGAGCCCAACGACACGAGCGAGCCGGCATTGCTCAGCAATCCCCCGGCACTACCGCCCGAGCCCGGGCCCAAGCCCAAGCTGTTCAGCGCACCGCCCACGATGCCGTTGATGACCAGCGAGACCGGCTGCATGATCGCGCTGATCACGGGGCGCAGCACCAGCGTATCGAACATGTTCTTGACGGTGTCGCGCAGGTTCCGGAAGAACCCCTTGCCCGCCTCCGCGCCACGCATCAGGGCATCGGTGAGGCTTCGATTGATCTCGTCCGAACCTTTCGCCCAATCGGCCTGGATGACTTTCGCGACGGCGGCCTCGCTCTCAATGCGCTGAGCCTGCTCAACCTTTCGGCGCAAAACGGCCTTTTGATCGTCGCTCAAGCTCGACTTTTCTATGTCGGCCAGCTCCTTGGCGTACTTGAGTTCAACCTGCCTCTGGGCCACGATCTTCTCGCGCTCCAGTGCCGACATGCCCGAAAGCCTTAGCTCATCGGCATAGGCCGTGGCGAGATCTCTGGAAGACCGAATTAACTCGTCGCCTCTTGCACTGAACGCCTTGTAGTCGGCGTCGTTCAACGATTCAACCCATCTCTTCTGCCAGGTGATCTTCTCGCGCAGGCTGGCAACGTACTTCGGGTCGAAGCTGTCAGATGAGTCCGCTTCGGCGAGCTGGTGCTTCAGGGTCGCCAGCGTCATCGCCTCGACAGCAGTGCGGCCCTTGCCGAAAACGGCGTTCGCGGCTTCCTGCTGCAGGGTGCGATCTTTCAAGGACTGCGCGTCCTTGTAGTTGGCGTCGATCTGCTTCTCATGCGTGGCGATGGACGTTTTCAATCCATCGTTGGTGCGCAACTGAACTGCCAGCGCATCCGCCGTCGCCTGCATCTCCTTGAGCTTGGCGATGGTCTTGGCATCGGTCGCCAGCTTGATCTGCTCGGCCAGGCGCAGGGATTCCCGCTCGCCGGCATTGAGCTCGTCGGCCTGGGCGCCGTTGGTCACCAGCTGCTGGTAATAGGCCCGTGCCGCGTCCAGCTGCGCATTGAGCGCGGCCACCTGTCCATCGGTCGCCGAAATCCCGCCCGTGGCCTTCGGGTCCTTGTACTTTTCCCGGATGGCCGCCAGCCGCTCGCGCAGGCCGGCCTCGGTGATGAGGCCCGCGGTAAGCAACTGCTGCCCCTCCGCCTCGGCCTTGCGAATCTCCTCGTCCCGCTTGGCCGCCTTGCTGCGGAAAGCGTCGCCCTGCTTGTCCCATTCGAAGTACAGCCGCTCGTTCGCGGCGCGCTGGGCCTCGGCTTCGGCCCCGCGCTTTTGCATGCGCTCCTGCTCCTGCAGGAGGCCGATTTCCTCGCGCAAGCGCGCGTTGCCCTTCTCCCAGTTGGCGCGCACGCCCTCGTTCAACGGGCCGCGCTGCATGCGGTCGGCCAGGTCCGCGCGCTTGCTCTCCAGCTGGGACAGCATCGTGTCGTCGCGGCCGATGCCGAGCATCTTGTCCCACGCCCACTTGGCCGAGTCGCCCAGGCCGCGCCAGGCGCGTTCCAGATAGCCCAGCCGGCCCTGCATGGTGTCGGCCACACGGGCCATGGCCTGGTCGTAGGCCTGCTGCGCGACCGCCGCCGCTTCGGTCACCCGGCCTTGCTCCTGCAGGGCCTTGATCTGGTCGTAGACCGCCTTGGTCAGGTAATTGTGGCGCTCGTTGAGCTTGAGGGACGCCTCCACGGGCTTTTCGCCGAGCTCGACGAACGCCTTCACGGTGTCTTTCACGGCCACGCCCACGTCGCGCTCCATGCGGATCGTGGTTTCTGCGAAGCGCTGCAGGTCCGAGCCGGCCACCTTGCCCGACTCGCCCAGTTCGGCGATCACGCGGGAGGCTTCCCGCTGGGTGCCCACGGAATCGGAAACGGCCTTGGCGGCCTGCTGCATCTGCGCGGCGGTGGTGCCGGCCGCGTTGCCGGACAACGCGATCGAGCGCGTGTAGCCGTCCGCCTCTCCCTTGCCGCTCAGGTACGCGAAGGTCAGCACGGCGACCGCGCCCGCCGTGAGGGTGAACGGGTTGACCATGCTCAGCACCACCGAGCCCAGTGCCCGGGCGGCCGGCACGATGCCGCCGAACATGTCGCGCAGCTGCCCGCCCTGCTGCATCAAGACAGTGATCGGCGACATGCCGCCCTGCAGGGAGACCACGATATCCGTGATCTGCGCCGGCACGCCGCGCAGGGCCGCCGCGGTGGCGCGTGCGGACATGCCCAGCTGCTGGGTCTTGGCCTCGGCCATGCCCGTGGCCGCGCCCACGTTTTGCATGGCCGAACCGAGGGACTGCGCCGCCGGAATGGTGGACTTGAGCGCGGCGGCGGTCTGGTTGGATGCTGTCTGCGCGGCCTGGCCCAGCGTGCCGACCTGTGCGGCGGCGGCTTGCACCGCGGCGCCCGTGCTGGTGGATGCGGCCCCCACCTGGGCCACGGACGCCTGGGCCACCTTGCCAGCCTGCGCGGCCTGGCCCAGGGCAGAGGTGGCTTTGTCCCCCACGCTCTGCAGGGCGGTGCCCACGGCCTGCGCAGAGGGCACGGTGGCCTGCAGCGCTTGCGCCGCCTGGCCGGCCGCTGCCGAGGTGACCTGGCCGAGGGTGCCGGCCTCCTTGGCCGCCGACTGCACCGCGGTGGCGGCGGTGGTCGAGCTCGACGCGACCTGCGCTGCGAACTCCTGTGCGGTCTGCCCGGCGCCCTTGAACTCGGCGGTGTACTGCTGCGCATTCGCGCGCAGTTCCACCGATACCGCGAATTCGTTTTGTGCCATGGGTGCCGTCTTCTTTCCTGGTTACCGCTTGTTGAGCCACTTGCGGGCTTCGTCTTCCATCACCCGCACCATCCAAAACACCTCGGCGCGGCGCTTCTGCGGCGTGCCCAGCATCTGCATGGCGGCCTGCAGCGATCCGTAGTCGATGCCCTCGTAGTGCACTGCGCCCCAGGTGGCGACGATCCGCCAGTTGGTCCGCACGGCGCCGAACACTTCCCAGGCCCGCCACTCCCGCGGCGAGAGTTCGACCACCTCGTCCGACTCGGGGGCCACGCCGCCCTCTGCGTTGGCCTGCCTGGCCTTCTCGGGGTCCACGCCGAGTCGTGCCCACTGGGCCCGCAGATCGGCGTCCTCCGCTTCATCTGCAGGCGCTTGTGCGCCGTCGCTCAGGCAGTGGTTGCGGACGGCGCGGCGGAGTTTTTTTTCGATCTCGGCCGCCTCCCGCGACTTGCGCCCGGCATCGAAGAAGGCCTGCACCAAGGCGACCTCGAACCCGTCCCAGTCCTCCACCAGATCGGCGCGCGTGGCTTCGGTGTAGGGCACCGCCTGACCCCGCACGTCCTTGAGTTCCCAGTCCGCCAGCACCCGGTCGAGGAACACCTTGTCGTCGATTTCCTTTTTGGTCAGCTGGTCTTCCAGGGTCTGCCGCTCGGAGCGTTTGAGGCGTTTGAAGCGCACCCGGAAATCGACGTGGCAGGGCTTGGCGTCATCACCGACGAGGGTGTAGCGGGCAGGCGCCCAGTAAGCGGCGGAGGCGAGCACGATGGTCATGGATTGAGACTTTCTTGAAACGGAATTGCAGGGAGGGAAACGAAGGGCGCGCGGGCTTTAGGTCGTGATCGACCATTCGTCGTTGCCGACGTTGGAGGGGATGCCGCGGAAGGGGACCGTGATCATCTGGATGCCGTCCTGGTCGGCGAAGGTGGGCTTGCCCACCTGGGCGCGTGGAACAGAGAGGGACACCGTGTTGGTCGCCGCCTGGCCGTGCTTGATGAGCAGCGGCACCTTCTCGCCCTTGCGTGCGAGTTCGATCCAGTTCTTTTCCGCAACAGTGGTGTTGCGGAACGTGATCGAGCCCGTGGCGTTGCGCCCGGTGATCTCGGTGCTGTCCACGTTCATCAAGTCCTGCTTGACGACCTGGCAGCCAAAGTCGAACTGGAACGAGCTGGCGGCCACGGCGATGCCTGCGAACATGGCGGTGGTGTTGGCCTTGTTCACGCCCAGCGGTCGCTGGAACCCCGTGAAGACCGTTGCGGGCATGGCGCCAAGGTCTTCCACTGGAACGAACGATCCGGTGAACTCGAACTGCCACTTCGGGATTTGCTTTGCATCCACCGTGGCCTTGCAGTTGCCCCGCGAGCCGGCCATCTTGTAGAGGGTCTTGTCGATCACGGCGTAGATCGAGACACTCTCGATGCCATCGGTGACCGGATCGAAAACCGTCTTGGCGTCGGCATCCGGCGCGGGCGTGTTGGTGACGCGCGCAGCGCACCCCCGCATGAGCGGGGCCCATCCGGGAATGTCGCCCTTGGCGGCCACGCCGGCAAAGCCCACGCTGAACGCGATCTTGCGGTACTCGGTCACCAGCGTGGATTCGGAGGCGCCGAAGTACGGCCGCACGATGCCTTGTTCCACCTCGTCGCCTTCGATCGGTGTCAGCGTCACGTCGCTGACCTCGATGGCATTGGCAGCGACGGGCACCACGAAGGTGCCGACGATTTGCTCGACGGCCACGAGGATGGCCAGCTTTCGCATGAATTTGGGATCGCTCATGGCTGCGGCTCCTTTTGGGTTTCAGGGGGTGGCGTGGTCTGGGTGCGCTCCACGAGCTGGCGCTGACCCGCGATCACGGTGTAGAAGCCGCCATGGCCGTGGAAGTCATCGGGGCCCGGCGCGGGCGGCGGCGCCTCGGGGCTGGCGCCGGCCGGCGTGGGCTGAACCACGGCCAGGCTGTTGCCGGCATCTCCGCTGGTGGCCGGGGCCGGCGCGGTCGATGGCGTGCCGCTGTCGGCGGTAGGGCCCGAAGGGGTTGGGTCTTTGGCATTGGCTTTGCTCATGGGTTGCTCCTGTAGTAGCCGGTTTCGAGGAATTCATCGCTCCAGACCAGACGGCCATCGCCTTCCATCTGGACCAACTCGCCGCCCAGGAAGACGACGGGCTCGCCGGTGGTGTCGTCCGGGACCCAGCCGATCAGCGCCTGCTTGGTGGCCGCCCGCAGCGAAGCCAAGTCCGTGAGGCCAGCGCCGCCGCTGGGTGCGCGGGTGTCGATGACGTACAGCACGCCGATGACCCGCCGTTCGAGCTGGTCGAGGGGGCCGGTGGTCGGCAGCTCGGTTCCGCGCTCGGACAGTGGGATGACGTAGGCGGCGGGCGCGGCCAGGTTGCTGCGCATGGCGGCATCCAGGCCCGCGGCCGAGTCGATCTCGCGCAGCTGCAGGGACTGGAGCCGCTCCTGCAGGCGGGTGACGAAGTGCTGCACTTGCATGGCCGGCCTAGCGGAAGTGCCGCAGCTGCTGGCGGCCGAACACGGGGGCATCGCCATCGAAGCGCACGTCGGTGCTGGCGGTGTTGGACGTGGCTTCGGGGTCGGCCGCGCCCAAGCTGAACTTGCCTTGGGCCAAGATGCCGAGCATCTTCAGCGCCTCGCGGTAGTCGCGGGCGATGGGGTCTTTGGACTCGTCGGTCACCCGGTTCTGGTTGAGCAGGTAACGGGTGATGGCGCGGGCCCAGGAAGTCAGCACGCTCTTGCCGGTGCTGGTGGGCGGCAATTGCAGCGGCAGCGCGTAGCCGCGCTGCACCAGGTAGCCGTCGATCAACGCGCCCGCCTCGGCCACTGCGTCCTGGACACGCTTGAGGGCCGCATCGGCCGCGGCGATCTGCTCGGCCGTCCAGGCGCTGCGGTCGGTGCCGCGCAGCGTGGCGTCCATCAGCGTTTCGTCGCGCACCGGGTGCGTCTGCGTGCTGGCGACCATCGCGATCTCGCGGGCGCCCGGGCGTTCGGCCAATTCTGCGGTGGTGATGTAAGGCATGGGTGAAAGTCGATTGCCGGGGCTTTTGTCCACAGATGTCCCGTTATCCAGCCCCGGCTGAGAGGTTGGCGGTGAGGGCTTGCGCCCTTTCGCTTCGCGGGTGGTTGTCAGGTGGCCAGGTCGGCGCCGGGCGAGGCTTCGAGGTCCTTGAGGTACGTGACCAGCATCGGCTCGGTGGTGAGTTGCGCGTACTGGCGGTCATCCAGGTCATCCAGGGGAATGACCGTCTCGCCGTCCGGGAAGGCGTAGCCGGCGCGGCGGAAGCCGGCGACTTTGGGAGTGACGGCCAGGCCCTTGCCGGCCGCGCTTTCGGGCTTGGTGACGAGGGGCGCGGCGCGCTGCGCTCCGCGGCGGGTGGTGGTCGGCTTGGTTGCCATGTGATGCTCCGATTGGGGGGAAAGTCAGTCGCCGGGGGTCAGGCCGTCAGCCAGGGGCAAACGACCACGGTGGACAGGTTGCGCATGACGTTGGTGGCGCCATTGGCCAGGCGCTCGGCCTGGACGACCTGCAGGGCCGCTTGTTCGAGGTTGGGCGGCACCAGCAGCACCTTGCTCTGGATGACCAGCGGCTTGCCGTTGTCACCCTTTTGCGATTGGTGTGAGGCGCGCGCATCGGCATAGGACTGCATGTCCAGCGGTTCCCGGCTGGCGTATGCCAACTGCCACAGGCCCAGGCCCGCGTTGCCGCGGCCATCGGCGCCCCAGATGAATTCCTTGCGACTGAACACGTTGTCGTCGGTCAGGTTGGTCTTGGAGGTGAAGGCGTAGTCGCGGCGCTTTTGGTACAGGATGGGCTTGATGACCTTGGAGGTGTCCAGCAGGTACCACGGCGTGCCCGTGCCGCCCTGGAAGTTGCTGACGCTGACCTGCGCGCCTGGCGCGCCCACCGGGTGGTCGGTGTCGAAGAAGTACTGCCCGTCGTAGCACTGCGTGGAGAAGCCGGCATTGAGCAGGCTGAACACCATCTCGTCGGGGTGCTGCGCCGCGTCCTGGCCGAGCTGCTGGATCACGGGCGTGTAGATGCCGTACTGGTCGTCTTCGATTTCCTCGCGCTGCACGCCCACGGTGTTCTCGAACGTCTTGTTCTTGATGGCGTAGTCGTGCTGGGCCAGGTTCTGGATCTGGCGCTCGCCGATCCACTCACGAAAGCGCGTGATCTGGCCCAGCCAGGCGTATTTGTTTTCTGCGGTGGTGCTGGGCACCATCGTGGCGACCTGGTCCCACATGGGCGTGGCCGAGGTCAACGCGCCGCGGAAGGCGCCGCTGAACGCCTGGTTCAGGATCGCGAGGTTGCTGTGATTGATCTGCATGGTCTGGATGGCTCCGGTTGAAACAGGGTTGCGATCAGCGGAAGTCGATCCAGACGCCATCGGCGTCCACGTCGAACACCTTGCCGGCGCGGCTGCGGGTGTTGCCGCCATTGGTCTTGGCGACCGTCTGGTCGTCCACGATGAAGCAGTCCCCGCCGAGGTCGGCGAGGGTGATGGCGTCGGCGGCGGCGCTGTTGGCAAAGCGCGCGGGCCGCTTGTCCACCCGCACGCGGATCGCGCCGGCCGTGCCGAGGGTGTTGTCGGCGAAGGTCAGTGCCGAGCCCGCACCCTTGAGCGTGGCGGAGGTGCTGCCGGGGACGGCCAGGCCGGCCGCGTTGATCGCGACGAGCGCGCCGGTGAAGATGCGCGTGTTGGCTGCGACGGGCGGCTCGATGAGGGTCCCGTCGCGGCGCTGGGTGTTGCGGTCTTGGGTGAGTGCTGCCATGGTGATTCCCGAAGTGGTAAGGGGTGGGGCCCGGATCAGGCGGCGGCTGCGGCGGCGCCGGCCTTGTACTGCTCGGGCGTCAGGCCCATCGCGGTGCAGATGGCCAGCTCGTCCTTGGACAGTTGCGCATCGCCCTTGGCGGTGCCTGCGGGTGGCAGGCCACCGGTCTGGGTGGAGGTCAAGGCCGCAATGGGCTGCGCGGTGCCCAGGTAGCTCGTGAGGGCGGCCAGGTTGGATTTGCCCAGTTCGCGCGCCCACGCTTCCTGCGCGGGCAGCAGGCGGCCATCGGCCAGCGCGGGCGCAATGGCGTCGTCGATATCGGCTTGCGCCTGGCGGGCCGTGAGCGCGGCCAGGTTGGTCTGCAGCTCGGTCACGACAGCGATCGGCACGTACTTGGCGGGGTCAGGCGCTGCCGCCGCGCTGGCCGTGCGCAGGCCGGTACATGCCGCAGTGACTGCATCGGCCGTGGCATCTGCTGGCAGGCTCAGGGCCGTGCAAGCGGCGGTGGCCACGCTGGCGCGGGCCTGCAGTGGCTGCAGCGGGCCGAGGGCCGTTAGAGCGGCCGTAGCGGCCGCCTCGGTGGTGTTCTCGGGCAGGCCGAGGGCGGCCAGCAAGGCCTTGAGCAATGGGTTCACGGGGGTCTCCGGATCAGAGGGCAGGAAAGCAGCCGTGGCGGCCGCGACGAGGGAAAGCGGGGACATGCCGGCAATGCCGGGGTCATTGGTGAGCGCACCCATCAGCACTTCGAGCACGGTGCCGTCGGTCTTCGAGTAGGAAAAGACGGGGCTGAAGTAGAGGTACTCCTTCCCGTCAATGGCTGCAGCAGCGCGCGCCGTCATCTCGACAATGCCGAACAGGCCTTCGCCCTCGACCCATTCCAGCGAGCGCGGCCAGCCAGCAGCCGGAGCGGGCTGGCCGTTCTTTTCCTTGTGGAGGGTCTGGTGCTCGTAATCGACGACGAGCGGCTTCTGCCGGGCGTTGAACCGCTGGATGACGGCTGCGGCACTGGCCGCGTCGATGCGCCAGGCGGGTACGTCCTCGGGGCGCACGTCGCCCGAACGAAATTCGCCCGCGGGGAAGTACTGGACCCGGCGCAGCAGCCCATCGCCCGCCGCCGCCTGCACGGCGAAGGTGCAGGCGGCGATGGCTACGGCGCTACGTTGGGTGTTCGGGGAAGGCATGCCGCCATGGTCGGCGGCGGCGGGCGTGGCGTCTTGTGGACGCGGCTACTATTTCAGAGCGCTACCTCAAAGGTGAAAATGAGGCGTCTTAAAACGGGGAGGGTACACAATGGAAAAAGACGACAGCTTTAGAAACTATGGGTTTCTCTCGAAAGACGCGGGCCTTGCCAAGGCGTCCTTAAAGCCTGAACTATCGCCAGTCTTTCAGGAAATACGAGCCTTAGTGAGCGCTGCGCTGGATACCTTGCATGACTCGATTAAGCTGCAGTCGAAGTTCAGCGAAAGTGACATACACGGCTGGTGGACTGGTACAGCTTTTTGGGCTCGCAGCATTGAGGCGTGCCAGGGCGCAGTGATTCTTGCAGACCAAGGGATGCCAGGATCTTCGATTGCCGTGCTGCGTACGGCTGTGGAATGCCTTCTTTATGCGGCAGCGCTTTGGCGACATCCGAAGAAGTGGGAGTTGGTCCAGAAGACGCAGCAAGAAGAGCATCGAAAGCAGGTGGAGGGAATGCGATCCAAGCCCGTCCCTGATGCCAGTCCCGAGCTGTTGGCAGATCTTTTTTCACTTCAGGTTGGAGAGAAGAGTGAGAAGTGGTCTGCCTTTGAGGCAGCTACAGTGGCCGATCTCGGATGGCTCTATGAAGCCGGTTATCGAGGGTTAGGGTTCATCGGCGCTCACGCCACGATGGCAAGCACTGAGAGGTTCTTTACGGACCTTCCTGATCTCGGGCCGGTTCTCTATGTTGGCCCCAATCACGGCGACTTTGAGTTCATTGTGCGCACCGTGGGCATCTGCCTCGACACTGGTATCAAGAGGTTCCAGGAGCAGACTATCGCCCACGCTCCACCACCCACTCCCTGACGATCTCCCGAATCTCCGCATCGTCCGCCGCACTGATGCCCAGGTAGGGCCGCGCCGGCATCTTGACCTTGTGGGCCGGGATCGTCACGGCCCGCTCGGTGGCGGTCTTGTGCTTCTTGCCTGCAAACAGCACCTTGCCCGCCACGCTGCGATAGCGGACGGTGGCGGCCCGCTCGGGTTGGTCGATCTCGCCGCCAAACTGGTGGATCGCGCCGTATTGGGCATTGGTGCCGACCGCCACGGTGTTGTCATCCACCACCTGGTAGTGGATGCCGCTGCGCAGGTAGCCGCGCAGGGTCAGCACCTTGTCCTGGTGGTACTTCTTGCGGCGGGCGTAACGGGGTTTCAACGGCGCCCAGGGCGTGCCGTCCGGGGCCGTCTGCGTCTTGAAGCGCGCCTGCGTGGACGACTGCAGGTATTCGCCCAGCCGCGGGGCGAGCGGGCCGGTGGAGGGCTGCGCCTGGCGCGCGAGCATTGCGCGGGCCAGCCGGTCTTCCACCGTCATCGTGATCTGGGTGCCTGCCATGTCTCTCCCGCCTTTCGTCAGAGCGCTTCGCGCCGGTACAGCAGCGCGCCGATGCGCCAATCGTCCGCGGCCTGCGCGGCGTCCTGCAGGACGGTGATCCCGCTCCAGCCGTCCGCGCCGACCTCGAACACGGCCAGGGATGGCGCGGGCTCGCCCTCTACCAGGAACCGCGCAACGTACCGGCGCCGCACCACCGCGCGCTCCTGCGCAGGGAGCCATTCCACGCGCGTCCAGATCTCGTCGGGGTCCAGCAGCGCGCGGGCCAGCAAAGGCAAGCCGCGCCCGTTGGCCTCCAGGGCACCCTGGCCGTCCAGGAACATGTCGCGGCCCACCACGACGCGCTCGCCGATCACGTCGCGCACGATGGCCGGGGCGCTGGGCTCCACGCCCAGGGCGCCGAGGAAGGCATCCACGGACGCGGGTGCATCCAGGCCCGCGGGCAGCAGCTCGGAGGCCGGCAGCAGCCGAGGCGGTGGCAGGGGATCGACCGGGCCGCGGTTGGGCACGCCGGGCCCGCCTGCACTGTCTGGCACCAGCGGGCCGGGCCGCTCGGGGGGGATCGCGCTGCGCAACCGCGCGCTGCCTGGCGCGTACTCGAAGCCGGGATCAATGCCCTCGGGCACTCGCACCGTGCGCGGGCCGTTGAGGCTGCGCTGGCCGATGGTGCGATCAACGAATTTGAAGGTGGGCGCCTGGTCGGGGCCGGACTTGCCCAGGCGCACCAAGTCGCGCAGCCACAGCCCGCGCACCTTGCAATGGCATCCCCAGCCGTTGGGCGGAAACATGACCTCCCAGGCAGGATCGCCCTTCTCCAGGACGATACCGTTCCAACTCACATGGATAGGCCGTGGGTGTTCCACCCAGTCCTGGTGCTCGTACTGCCAGTACGGGGCCGCCTGCAGCTGCTGCCAGCGCCCGGCCGCGTAGCTGGTGGACAGGTTGGTGTCGTAGATCACGCGGCTGCGCCAGTTGCGCCCGCCGTTGTAGTCCCAACCGTGCGTGGCCACGATGCGGTCGAAGTCCTTGCGGAAGTCCTCCAGCGTGGACTGGCCCGCGATGGCCCGCTCCACCGCGGCGCGGAAGTCGGCCACGATTGCATCCCGGTTCGCCCCTGCCACCACGAAGGACCAGTCGTGTTCGCCGTTGTAGAGGTCCGTCCAGCCATCGGTGGGCAGGTTGATTTTGCGGCGGAAGAATTCCGCTTGTTCGCGGAACGGCAGACTGCCGTAGGCTGCATCAGCCACCGGACCCCCGGCAAACCCGTTTATGGGCGTTTACAGCGCCTGTCGGCGCGCGAGGATGAGCGACGGGGGCGGCGGCTCGCCGACCGGGCTTAAATCGGCCGAGGTCAGGGGTTGGCATTGGCGGCCTCCTGCAGCACCTCGTAGCGGCCTGCGAGCTGGGCCGCGCTCAGGGCCTCGGCCATGGCTGCTGCGTACTGGTCCAGGGTCATGCCAGGCAGCAGCGCATCCAAGCCGTCACGGATTTCCGCGAGGGACTGCGCGCGCTGCACGAGCTCGCGCACCTGGTCGATCCAACCCGCAACGGCCGGGGCCACGTTCTGTGCCAGTTGGGGCTGCATGAGCGCGGAAGGCGGCAGCGTCACGGCCTGGCCGGTCGGCACCACTGCCGTGGTGGCCGCCGTGCCGGTGGGCACCGGGGG
>NZ_BAAJYS010000029.1:0-27428 GCF_057543315.1 Acidovorax sp. KPB24-07 | reverse complement strand
GGGCAAGGCCCTGCCGGCGGCGCGCTGCAGGTGGGCGTGCGCCCCGAGTACCTGGCCATCGCCGCGGCCGGGCAGCCCGGCGCGCTGCCCTGCACGGTGGAGAAGGTGCAGGACATCGGCACCTACTTCCTGCTCACGGCCCGCGTGGGCGAGCACACGCTCAAGGCCCGCCTGGGCACGGGCGAGGCGGTGCCTTCGGCGGGCGACACGGTCTGGCTGCAGGTGCTGGGGCGCCATACCTGCTTCTACCAAAACGAGGAACTGCTGGCATGAGCACCACGACCAAACCGGTGAACCAGAAGGCCTGGTTCCTGATCCTGCCCGTCATCCTGTGCGTGGCCTTCTCGGCCATCCTGCCGCTGATGACCGTGGTGAACTACTCGGTGCAGGACATCATCTCGCCCGAGCGGCGCGTGTTCGTCGGCACCGAATGGTTCGCCGCCGTGATGCGCGACGAAGAGCTGCACGCGGCCCTGTGGCGCCAGATCACGTTCTCGCTCGCCGTGCTGGCGGTGGAGATCCCGCTGGGCATCTGCCTGGCGCTGTCCATGCCCGCGCAGGGCTGGAAGTCCTCCGCCGTGCTGGTGACGGTGGCGCTGTCGCTGCTGATCCCTTGGAACGTGGTGGGCACCATCTGGCAGATCTATGGCCGCGCCGACATCGGCCTGCTGGGCGCCGCGCTGCAGTACATCGGCATCGACTACAGCTACACCGGCAACGCCACGCAGGCCTGGCTCACCGTGCTGGTGATGGACGTATGGCACTGGACGCCGCTGGTGGCGCTGCTGTGCTTCGCCGGGCTGCGCTCGATCCCCGACGCCTATTACCAGGCCGCGCGCATCGACGGCGCGAGCAAGTTCGCCGTGTTCCGCTACATCCAGCTGCCCAAGATGCGCGGCGTGCTGATGATCGCGGTGCTGCTGCGCTTCATGGACAGCTTCATGATCTACACCGAGCCCTTCGTGCTCACCGGCGGCGGGCCGGGCAATGCCACCACCTTCCTCAGCCAGTACCTCACGCAGAAGGCCGTGGGCCAGTTCGACCTGGGCCCGGCGGCGGCGTTCTCGCTGATCTACTTTCTCATCATCCTGCTGCTGTGCTTCATCCTCTACAACTGGATGCAGCGCGTGGGCACCGACGCACAGACCGGAGCCGGCCATGAATGAAAAGCGCTTTCGCAAGCGGAGCCTCTTCCTTGCGGCCTACATCGTCTTCGCGTTGCTGCCCATCTACTGGATGGTCAACATGAGCTTCAAGACGAACGCGGAGATCCTCTCCACGTTCTCGTTCTTTCCCCAGCACTTCACCTGGGACAACTACAAGACCATCTTCACCGACGAGTCCTGGTATTCGGGCTACATCAACAGCCTGATCTACGTGGCCATCAACACGGTGATCTCGCTCACCGTGGCGCTGCCGGCGGCCTATGCGTTCTCGCGCTACCAGTTCCTGGGCGACAAGCACGTGTTCTTCTGGCTGCTGACCAATCGCATGACGCCGCCCGCGGTGTTCCTGCTGCCGTTCTTCCAGCTCTACACGACCGTGGGGCTGATGGACACGCACATCGCCGTGGCGCTGGCCCACCTGCTGTTCAACGTGCCCCTGGCGGTGTGGATCCTGGAAGGCTTCATGACCGGCATCCCGCGGGAGATCGACGAGACGGCATACATCGACGGCTATAGCTTCCCGCGCTTTTTCCTGACCATCTTCCTGCCGCTCATCAAGGCCGGTGTGGGCGTGGCGGCGTTCTTCTGCTTCATGTTCAGCTGGGTCGAGCTGCTGTTGGCGCGCACGCTCACCAGCGTGAACGCCAAGCCCATCGTGGCGACGATGACGCGCACCGTGAGCGCCTCCGGCATGGACTGGGCCACCCTGGCCGCGGCCGGTGTGCTCACCATCGTGCCGGGTGCCATCGTCATCTGGTTCGTGCGGCACTACATCGCGAAGGGTTTCGCGATGGGCCGGGTTTGACGTGTGAAAGGGAGCACAGCCATGAATCACACACTTTCACCGCAGAGCGCGCGATGCGTCCAACGCCAGCGGCAGCCGTGGAGCGGGCCTTGCCCGGCCACACGCTGCGTCCCCCTCAGGGTAAGTGCCGCAGGCGCTCAGGGGGGTACCCATGTTTGAGTGGATGGCCTGGACCACGCCGGTGGCCGTTTTCTTCCTGTGCATCGTGCTCATGCTGGCCGGCATGACGGTGTGGGAAATCAAGTCCCCCACCCTGCTCCGGCGTGGCTGGCTGCCGCTGGCGACGACGCGCGGCGACCGCCTCTTCATCGGCCTGCTGGCCGCCGCCTATGTGAACCTGGCCTTCGTGGGCATCAGCGGGCACTTGGTGCAGTGGTTCTCGCTGTCGGCCGAACCGTCGATCTGGATCAGCTTCGTGCTGTCGATGGCCTTGCTGGTGCTGATCCTGCGCAAGGGCTGACGGCCAGGCTGCCGGGAGTTTTTTCTGCCGCCGGTCCGACCCATCCCCCGGACCCGGCGGCCGCTGGAATGCAAAGGGGAGTCGATTCAACTGACTATCAGGAGACAAGCACTATGAAGATGCAGTATTCGGCGCTGGCGTTGGCCGTCGCGGTCCTGGCCGGCAACACGGCCATGGCGGGCGAGGCGGAAGCCAAGAAGTGGGTGGACAGCGAATTCCAGCCGTCCACGCTGGCCAAGGACCAGCAACTGGCCGAGATGAAGTGGTTCATCGACGCGGCCAAGAAGCTGCAGGCCAAGGGCGTGAAGGAAATCTCGGTGGTGTCGGAAACCCTGACCACGCACGAGTACGAGTCCAAGACGCTGGCCAAGGCCTTCGAGGAGATCACCGGCATCAAGGTCAAGCACGACCTGATCCAGGAAGGCGACGTGGTCGAGAAGCTGCAGACCTCGATGCAGTCGGGCAAGTCGATCTACGATGGCTGGATCAGCGACTCCGACCTGATCGGCACGCACTACCGCTACGGCAAGATGATGAACCTGACCGACTACATGTCGGGCGCCGGCAAGGAGTTCACCAACCCCGGGCTGGACCTGAAGGACTTCATCGGCACCAAGTTCACCACCGCGCCGGACGGCAAGCTCTACCAGCTGCCCGACCAGCAGTTCGCCAACCTGTACTGGTTCCGCGCCGACCTGTTCGAGCGCAAGGACTTGAAGGACAAGTTCAAGGCCAAGTACGGCTACGACCTGGGCGTGCCGCTGAACTGGAGCGCCTACGAAGACATCGCCGAATTCTTCAGCAACGATGTGAAGACCATCGACGGCAAGGCCATCTACGGCCACATGGACTACGGCAAGAAGGACCCCTCGCTCGGCTGGCGCTTCACCGACGCCTGGCTGTCCATGGCGGGCTCGGCCGACATCGGCACGCCCAATGGCCTGCCAATCGACGAATGGGGCATCCGCGTGGCGGCGGACAAGTGCACGCCCGTGGGCGCCTCGGTGTCCCGCGGCGGTGCGACCAACTCGCCTGCGGCCGTGTACGCGCTCACCAAGTACGTGGACTGGATGAAGAAGTACGCGCCCAAGGAAGCCATGGGCATGACCTTCGGCGAATCCGGCCCCGTGCCCGCGCAAGGCCAGATCGCCCAGCAGATCTTCTGGTACACCGCCTTCACCGCCGACATGGTCAAGCCCGGCCTGCCCGTGGTGAACGCCGACGGCACGCCCAAGTGGCGCATGGCGCCCGGCCCCAACGGCCCGTACTGGAAGCCCGGCATGCAGAACGGCTACCAGGACGTGGGATCGTGGTCGTTCTTCAACGGCCATGACGCCAACAAGACGGCCGCTGCCTGGCTCTACGCCCAGTTCGTGACCGCCAAGACCGTCTCGCTCAAGAAGACCATCGTGGGCCTGACGCCCATCCGCGAGAGCGACATCCAGTCCAAGGCCATGACCGACATGGCGCCCAAGCTCGGCGGCCTGGTCGAGTTCTACCGCAGCCCGGCCCGCGTGGCCTGGTCGCCCACCGGCACCAACGTGCCCGACTACCCCAAGCTGGCGCAGTTGTGGTGGAAGAACGTGGCCCAGGCCGTCACGGGCGAGAAGACCCCACAGGGCGCCATGGACACGCTGGCCGACGAGATGGACCAGGTCATGGCCCGCCTGGAGCGCGCCGGCATGGCCCACTGCGCGCCCAAGCTCAATCCCAAGGGCGATCCTGCCAAGTGGCTGAGCGACAAGGCCGCCCCCTGGGCCAAGCTGGCCAATGAAAAGCCCAAGGGCGAAACCATTGCCTACGACCGCCTGCTGCAGGCCTGGAAGGACGGCAAGGTGCGCTGACCCGGCAGGATGGGCCGGCGCCCACGCACCGCCGGCCTGATTTGCCCACCTCCCGCCCTCGTCCTTGTCTGCAAGGGCCTGGGCGGATTTGTTTTTTGCGGTGAATCAAGGGTTAACCCTTGGTTCTTCCGAGACGCATGGACAATCGATCCCATGAATACCGTGACCACCCCCCTGTACACCAAACGCTCCGAACTGCTGGCTCGGCTGGCTGAGCCCCGCCTCTACGACCTGGCGGTGATCGGGGGCGGTGCGACAGGCCTGGGCGTGGCGCTGGACGCCGCCGCGCGTGGCTTCAGCGTGGTCCTGGTGGAGTCGCACGACTTCGCCAAGGGAACATCCTCCCGCGCGACCAAGCTGGTGCACGGAGGCGTGCGCTATCTGGCGCAGGGCAATATCTCCCTCGTGCGCGAAGCGCTGCACGAGCGCACCACGCTGTTGAACAATGCCCCCCACCTGGCGCAGCCGCTGCCGTTCGTGATGCCGTCCTACCGCTATTGGGAAACGCCGTTCTACGGCGTGGGACTCAAGGCCTACGACGTCCTGGCGGGCAAGGCCGGCCTGGGCGCCACCGAATTCCTCGGCCGGGAAAGCACCTTGCGCCTGCTGCCCACGGCCCGCAAGGAAGGGCTCAAAGGCGGGGTCAAGTACTGGGACGGCCAGTTCGACGACGCCCGGCTGGCGCTCGCCTTGGCCCGCACGGCGGCGCAGCGCGGAGCCTTGCTCGTCAACTACTGCTCCGCCCGCGAACTGGTGCACGAGGCCGGCAAGGTGGCGGGCTTCACGTGCGAGGACCGCGAAACCGGCACCGCCTATACCGTGCGCGCGAAGTGCGTGGTCAATGCCACCGGAGTGTGGGTGGACGCGTTTCGCCAGCAGGATGCCGCGGCGCTCGGGCGCCCCGCCAAGCCCATCGTGGCACCCAGCCAGGGCGTGCACATCGTGGTGGACCGCGAATTCCTGCCTTCCGACCATGCGCTCATGGTGCCCAAGACCGCCGATGGCCGTGTGCTGTTTGCCGTGCCGTGGCTGGGCAAAGTCATCCTGGGGACGACCGACAGCCCACGCCAGGACCTGGCCCGCGAGCCCTTACCGTTCAAGGAGGAGGTGGCGTTCATCCTGAGCGAATCCGCCCGCTACCTGACGCGGGCGCCGGGCCCTTCGGATGTACGCAGCATCTGGGTCGGATTGCGTCCTTTGGTCAAACCGCAGGACGACGACGGTGACAACACGAAGAGCATCAGCCGCGAGCACACCGTCATCGCCAGCGCGAGCGGACTGGTCACCGTCACCGGTGGAAAATGGACCACGTACCGGGCCATGGCGGAGGACGTGTTGCAAAAATGCTTCACTGCGGGGTTGCTGGCGGAGCGCCCCAGCGGCGTGACGCGCCATCTTCCCCTCGTGGGCTCGCCCCAGCAGGCGGTGCAGCACCGCATCAGCGCGCCCCAAGGTCTGCACTCCTATGGCAGTGAGGCATCCTTCATCGACGGCTTGCCGGGCGCGGACGCCGCGCTGTCAGAGGGGCTGACCGAGGCGATGGTGCGATTTGCCGCCCGCTACGAGTACGCCCGCACGGTGGAAGATGTGCTGGCCCGCCGCAGCCGGATGCTTTTCCTGGATGCGGCCCAAGCCGCTCGTCTGGCCCCGCGCGTGGGCGAGATCCTGCGCGAGGAGCTCGGCCTAGACCCCCAGCTGGAGGTGTTCCAGGCGTTGGCCCGGCAGTATTTGGACGTCCCGTTGTGAAGTGCTTGACGTCAGTTGCGCTTTTTGACAAAATCGAGGGCTTCGCGTTTCAAGCGCGAGGTTTCTGCCCAGCGGGAAGTGCTGCAAATGGTTTGCGGCATGGACGACGGGCCCAAGACTGATTGGCTGATCTTCAGCCCTTGAGACGTTCTCTGGGGCTGTCAATCCTGCCGGTGCAAGTTGGGAATATTGAAATGATCCAGACAGAATCTCGGTTAGACGTTGCCGACAACACCGGCGCGAAGTCCGTCCTGTGCATCAAGGTGCTGGGTGGTTCCAAGCGTCGCTACGCCAGTGTCGGCGACATCATCAAGGTGAGCATCAAGGAAGCCGCTCCGCGTGGCCGCGTCAAAAAGGGCGAGGTCTACAGCGCAGTGGTGGTTCGTACGGCGAAGGGTATTCGCCGTGGCGACGGTTCGCTCGTCAAATTCGATGGCAACGCAGCAGTGTTGCTCAATGCAAAGCTGGAGCCCATCGGCACCCGCATCTTCGGGCCCGTGACGCGTGAACTGCGTACCGAGAAGTTCATGAAGATCGTGTCCCTGGCTCCTGAAGTTCTCTGAGGACGCGCCATGAACAAGATTCGCAAGGGCGACGAAATCGTTGTGCTCACCGGGCGCGACAAGGGCAAGCGCGGCACGGTGTCGCTGCGCAAGGATGACTCCTATCTGGTCATCGACGGCATCAACCTGGTCAAGAAGCATGTCAAGCCGAACCCCATGAAGGGTACGACCGGCGGCATCGTGGAAAAGGCCATGCCGATCCATCAGTCCAACGTGGCCATCTTCAATGCGGCTACCGGCAAGGCTGATCGTGTAGGTATCAAGGTGCAGGCTGATGGTGCGCGCGTTCGCGTGTTCAAGTCCAGCGGCGCTGAAATCAAGGCGGCCTAAGGAGTCAACATGGCACGACTGCAACAACACTACCGTGAAAAAATCGCCCCCGAGCTCGCTAAGCAGTTCGGTTATACCTCTCCGATGCAAGTCCCTCGGCTGACGAAGATCACCCTGAACATGGGTGTGAGCGAAGCCGTGTCGGACAAGAAGGTGATGGACAACGCCGTCGCAGACCTGACCAAGATTGCTGGCCAGAAGCCTGTGGTGACCAAGGCCAAGAAGGCCATCGCCGGTTTCAAGATCCGCGAAGGCCAGGCCATCGGCTGCATGGTCACCCTGCGTGGCGTTCAGATGTACGAATTCCTGGATCGTTTCGTGACCGTGGCTCTGCCCCGCGTCCGTGACTTCCGCGGTATCTCTGGCCGGGCCTTCGACGGCCGTGGCAACTACAACATCGGTGTCAAGGAACAGATCATTTTCCCTGAAATCGAGTACGACAAGGTGGATGCCTTGCGCGGTCTCAACATCAGCATCACCACAACGGCGCGTAGCGATGAAGAAGCGAAGGCGCTTCTCGCTGGTTTCCGTTTCCCGTTCAAGAACTGAGGCAGCGTATGGCTAAAGTAGCTTTGATCCAGCGCGAACTGAAGCGCGAAAAATTGGCCGCCAAGTACGCAGCAAAGTATGCGGAATTGAAGGCAGTTGCCAGCGACATGAAGCGCAGCGATGAAGAGCGTGAAGCAGCCCGTCTGGGCCTGCAAAAGCTCCCACGCAACGCCAACCCCACGCGTCAGCGCAACCGTTGCGAAATCACCGGTCGCCCACGTGGCACGTTCCGCCAATTCGGTCTGGCTCGCGCAAAGATCCGTGAACTGGCTTTTGCCGGCGACATCCCTGGTGTCACCAAGGCCAGCTGGTAAGCGGGCAGGAGAGATACAACATGAGCATGAGTGATCCCATCGCTGACTTGCTGACCCGCATTCGCAACGCGCAAATGGTGTCCAAGGCAACCGTGCTGGTGCCGTCTTCCAAAGTGAAGATCGCCATCGCCCAAGTGCTGAAGGACGAGGGTTATATCGACGGCTTCCAGGTCAAGACCGAAGCCGGCAAGTCCGAACTTGAAATCGCACTGAAGTACTACGCCGGTCGTCCGGTGATCGAGCGTATCGAGCGCGTGAGCCGTCCTGGCCTGCGTGTGTACAAAGGCCGTGATTCAATCCCGCAAGTCATGAACGGTCTGGGTGTGGCAATTGTCACGACGCCCAAGGGCGTGATGACCGATCGCAAAGCGCGCGCTACCGGTGTCGGCGGCGAAGTGCTTTGCTACGTCGCTTAAACGTGGCATTGAGGAGTAACTGAAATGTCCCGCGTAGGAAAAATGCCGGTGACCATCCCCGCAGGTGTGGATGTGTCCATCAAGGACGACCAGATCAACGTGAAGGGTACGGGCGGCACGCTGTCGCTGACCCAGAGCGCGCTTGTGAAGGTCTCCATCAAGGACGGCAAGCTCAGTTTTGAGCCTGTTGACGAGTCCCGTGAAGCGAATGCCATGAGTGGCACGATCCGCCAGTTGGTGAACAACATGGTGGTGGGTGTCAGCAAGGGCTTCGAAAAGAAGCTGAGCCTGATCGGCGTGGGCTACAAGGCCCAGGCTGCAGGTGCCAAGCTGAATCTGAGCGTGGGTTACTCGCACCCCGTGAACTTCGAAATGCCTGCTGGCATCACGGTTGCGACTCCAACCCCGACCGAAATCGTGATCAAGGGTGCCGACCGCCAGCGCGTCGGCCAATTGGCCGCTGAGATCCGTGCCGTTCGTCCGCCCGAGCCCTACAAGGGCAAAGGCATCCGTTATTCGGACGAAAAAGTCACGATCAAAGAGACCAAGAAGAAATAAGGAGCTGCAACATGTTGACCAAGAAAGAGCAGCGTCTTCGTCGTTCGCGCCAGACCCGCATTCGCATTGCGCAGCAAGGCGTGGCGCGTTTGACGGTGAACCGCACGAACCTTCACATCTACGCCAGTGTTATCTCCGGCGACGGCAGCAAGGTCCTGGCCAGCGCATCGACGGCAGAAGCCGATGTGCGCAAGTCCCTCGGTGGCTCTGGCAAGGGGGGCAATGCCACCGCTGCCCAGATCATCGGCAAGCGCATCGCTGAAAAGGCGAAGGCGGCTGGCATCGAGAAGGTTGCATTCGATCGTGCAGGTTTTGCCTATCACGGCCGCGTCAAGGCTTTGGCCGACGCTGCACGTGAAGCTGGCCTGCAGTTCTAAGCGGAGCGAAATACAAAATGGCTAAATTTCAACCCAAAGTGCAGAGCGAAGGTCAGGACGACGGTCTGCGCGAAAAAAATGATCGCGGTGAACCGCGTGACCAAAGTCGTGAAGGGTGGCCGGATTCTCGGTTTCGCCGCACTGACTGTGGTCGGTGACGGTGATGGCCGCGTCGGCATGGGTAAGGGCAAGTCGAAGGAAGTGCCTGCAGCCGTGCAAAAGGCAATGGAAGAAGCTCGCCGCAATCTGGTGAAGGTGTCGCTCAAGAACGGCACCATTCATCATCAAGTGACGGGCCACCATGGTGCTGCACACGTGATGATGGCTCCCGCCCCCAAGGGTACGGGCATCATTGCGGGCGGCCCGATGCGTGCTGTGTTTGAAGTGTTGGGCATCACCGACATCGTGGCCAAGAGCCACGGTTCGTCGAACCCCTACAACATGGTCCGCGCAACGTTCGATGCGCTGGTGCATTCCACGACCCCGTCGGAAGTGGCAGCCAAGCGCGGCAAGTCGGTCGAAGACATCTTCGCCTGAACGGAGTTGAGCAAATGACTACGCAACAAACCGTCAAGATTCAACTGGTGCGCAGCCCGATTGGCACCAAGGAATCGCACCGTGCCACCGTACGCGGCCTGGGCCTGCGCAAGCTGAACAGCATCAGCGAACTGCAGGACAGCCCTGAAGTGCGCGGCATGATTAACAAGATCAGCTATCTGGTCAAAGTCCTCTGAGAGGTTGATGATGGAACTCAATAGCATCAAGCCTGCAGACGGAGCCAAGCATGCCAAGCGCCGCGTCGGTCGCGGTATCGGTTCTGGTCTGGGCAAGACCGCGGGTCGCGGTCACAAGGGTCAAAAATCGCGTTCTGGCGGTTACCACAAGGTGGGTTTCGAAGGCGGTCAAATGCCTTTGCAGCGTCGCCTGCCCAAGCGCGGCTTCAAGTCCCATCTGCTGAAGTTCAATGCAGAAGTGACCCTGACGGCGCTGGACCAACTGGGTCTTGCTGAAGTTGACCTGCTGGCGCTCAAGAGCGCCGGTTTGGTGGGCCAGCTGATCAAGGTGGTGAAGGTCATCAAGAGTGGCGAACTGAGCAAGTCGGTCAAGTTGACCGGCATCGGTGCAACGGCGGGCGCGAAGGCGGCCATCGAAGCTGCCGGCGGCAGCCTGGCTTGAATACGTTCTGAAGGAACGCATCCGTGGCTACTAGCGCAGCTCAAATTGCGAAAACCGGTAAGTTTGGCGATTTACGTCGCCGGCTGGTTTTTCTGCTGCTGGCGTTGGTCGTGTACCGCATCGGAGCGCACATTCCCGTGCCGGGCATCGATCCGGCGCAGCTGCAACAGCTGTTCAGTGGCCAGCAGGGTGGCATTCTGAACCTGTTCAACATGTTCTCGGGTGGGGCGCTCTCGCGCTTCACGGTTTTCGCTCTGGGGATCATGCCGTATATCTCGGCGTCGATCATCATGCAGCTGATGACCTATGTCGTTCCGACGTTCGAGCAGCTGAAGAAGGAAGGCGAGGCAGGGCGGCGCAAGATCACGCAATACACGCGTTATGGAACGCTGGGTTTGGCCATATTCCAGTCGCTGGGCATCGCTGTGGCACTGGAGAGTTCCGCAGGGCTGGTGCTGAGTCCCGGGTTCGGGTTTCGCATGACGGCCGTGGTGAGCTTGACGGCTGGCACGATGTTCCTCATGTGGTTGGGTGAGCAAATCACAGAGCGTGGCTTGGGCAACGGGATTTCGATCCTGATCTTCGCAGGTATCGCTGCAGGGCTGCCGAGTTCTATCGGTGGATTGCTGGAGCTGGTGCGCACAGGTGCGATGAGCATCCTGGCTGCGATTTTCATCGTGTTGATCGTGGCGGCAGTGACCTATTTCGTCGTGTTTGTCGAAAGAGGTCAGCGAAAGATTCTCGTGAATTACGCGAGGCGCCAGGTGGGCAACAAGGTGTATGGCGGGCAATCGTCGCATCTGCCGTTGAAGCTCAACATGGCTGGGGTGATTCCACCGATCTTTGCTTCGTCGATCATCTTGTTGCCGGCTACGGTGGTGAACTGGTTCAGTGCGGGTGAGTCGATGCGTTGGTTGCGTGACATTTCTGGAGCACTGACCCCAGGTCAGCCGATCTATGTGATGTTCTACGCAGCGGCCATTGTGTTCTTCTGCTTCTTCTACACCGCCTTGGTGTTCAACAGCCGAGAGACTGCAGACAACTTGAAGAAAAGCGGTGCCTTCATTCCTGGGATTCGTCCTGGAGAACAGACGGCTCGCTACATCGACAAGATCCTGGTTCGCTTGACGCTGGCTGGAGCGGTGTACATCACCTTTGTGTGCTTGCTCCCAGAGTTCATGATCTTGAAGTACAACGTGCCGTTCTATTTTGGTGGCACCTCTTTACTGATCATTGTGGTGGTCACCATGGACTTCATGGCCCAGGTGCAGAACTACATGATGTCGCAGCAATACGAGTCCTTGCTTAAGAAGGCCAACTTCAAAGCAACGCCTGGCAGCTGAGTCAGTCACAAGTGGAATCTTGGCAAATGCGCTATAGTGGCGGGTTGGCCTTGGTGGATACGGTTTATTGATGCCTCCGAGTCATCGCGGGCGCAAATTGTGTTCCGCGCAGTGGGCCGGGACGAAAAGACGAGTTTTAGGAGAATGAAATGAGAGTTTCGGCTTCGGTCAAGAAAATCTGCCGCAACTGCAAGATCATCCGCCGCAAAGGTGTGGTGCGCGTGATCTGCACGGACATGCGCCATAAGCAGCGCCAAGGTTGATTGAAAGTATTAGAGGACGCATATGGCACGTATCGCTGGCATTAATATTCCGCCGCATCAGCATGCTGAAATCGGCTTGACCGCCATTTTTGGCATTGGTCGCACCCGCGCTCGCAAGATCTGCGAAGCCTGTGACATCGCTTATTCCAAGAAGATCAAGGATCTGACGGACGGCGATCTCGAAAAAATTCGCGATCAGATCGCGCAGTTCACCATCGAAGGTGATCTGCGTCGCGAAACCACGATGAACATCAAGCGCTTGATGGACATTGGCTGCTACCGCGGCTTCCGCCATCGTCGCGGTCTGCCCATGCGTGGTCAGCGTACGCGCACGAATGCTCGTACCCGCAAGGGTCCGCGCAAGGGTGCTGCAGCGCTGAAGAAGTAAAAAGATTGAAAGATCAACATGGCAAAGTCTCCCGCCAATAACGCTGCACAGCGCGTTCGCAAGAAGGTTCGCAAGAACGTTTCGGACGGTATCGCGCACGTGCATGCTTCGTTCAACAACACCATCATCACGATCACCGATCGCCAAGGCAATGCATTGTCCTGGGCGTCATCGGGTGGTCAAGGTTTCAAGGGTTCGCGCAAGTCCACGCCATTCGCTGCACAGGTTGCATCCGAAGTCGCGGGTCGTGCTGCCATTGAACAAGGCATCAAGAATCTTGATGTCGAGATCAAGGGCCCAGGTCCTGGTCGTGAATCGTCGGTGCGCGCGCTGGGCGCCCTGGGTATCCGCATCACTTCGATCTCCGACGTGACGCCGGTTCCCCATAACGGCTGCCGTCCGCAAAAGCGCCGTCGCATCTAATTTTTATAAGCCCACCGCCACCTGATTGCTTTGGCAGCAGGTGGCTCCCGCAATGATGTTGCGGAAGATGACAATCCAAGGAAGCTCAAGTGGCACGTTACCTCGGCCCCAAGGCCAAACTCTCCCGCCGTGAAGGCACTGACCTGTTCCTGAAGAGCGCTCGCCGCTCTATCGCGGACAAGGCCAAGTTCGACTCCAAGCCAGGTCAGCACGGCCGCACCTCTGGTGCTCGCACGTCCGACTATGGTCTGCAACTGCGCGAAAAGCAGAAGGTCAAGCGCATGTATGGCGTGCTGGAAAAGCAATTCCGCCGCTATTTCGAAGCCGCTGATCGCCGCAAGGGCAACACGGGTGCCAACCTGCTGTTCCTGCTGGAATCCCGTCTGGATAACGTGGTGTACCGCATGGGCTTCGGTTCCACGCGCGCAGAAGCACGCCAGCTGGTTTCGCACAAGGCTATCACCGTGAACGGCCAGTCTGTCAACATCGCCTCGTACCTCGTCAAGACGGGCGATGTGGTGGCTGTGCGCGAAAAGTCCAAGAAGCAAGGTCGCGTAGTCGAAGCCTTGCAGCTGGCTCAGCAAGTGGGTATGCCAGCGTGGGTGGAAGTGAATGCCGACAAGGCCGAGGGTATCTTCAAGAAGGTTCCGGATCGTGACGAATTCGGCGCTGACATCAACGAATCCCTGATCGTTGAACTCTATTCGCGCTAAGCATTTAGCGCACATTCGAGAAAATTGTTCCTATACCGCGAGGCATCGCGGTATAGGCGCTTCACCAGCCTTACCGGTGTAACGAGCTGGGGGTATTGAGAGGAAGTCTGAATGCAAACCAATTTGCTGAAACCCAAGGCGATCAATGTCGAGCAACTTGGCCACAATCGTGCCAAGGTCGCGTTGGAGCCCTTTGAGCGCGGTTACGGCCACACTCTGGGCAATGCCATTCGCCGTGTTCTGCTCTCGTCCATGGTGGGTTACGCAGCAACGGAAGTCACGATCGCAGGCGTCTTGCACGAGTATTCATCCATTGATGGTGTTCAGGAAGATGTCGTCAACATCCTGTTGAATCTCAAGGGTGTGGTGTTCAAGCTCCACAACCGCGACGAAGTCACGCTGAGCCTTCGCAAGGACGGTGAAGGGGTGGTCACGGCTCGGGATATCCAGACGCCTCATGACGTAGAAATCGTCAACCCCGATCACGTCATCGCCCATCTGTCGCAGGGCGGCAAGCTGGACATGCAGATCAAGGTAGAAAAAGGCCGTGGCTACGTGCCAGGCAATCTGCGCCGTTATGCCGACGAGTCGACGAAGTCGATTGGCCGCATTGTGCTGGACGCATCTTTTTCCCCGGTCAAGCGCGTGAGCTACACCGTGGAAAGCGCCCGCGTTGAGCAGCGCACCGATCTGGACAAGCTGGTTGTCGAAATCGAGACGAATGGTGCCATCACGGCGGAAGATGCAGTTCGCGCATCCGCCAAGATTTTGGTAGAACAACTGGCTGTGTTTGCGCAGCTCGAAGGCGGCGAATTGGCGGCATTCGATGCGCCAGCAGGTCCTCGCGGCAGTGCAACGTTCGATCCGATCTTGCTGCGCCCTGTGGACGAGCTGGAATTGACGGTGCGCTCTGCCAATTGCCTGAAGGCCGAGAACATTTACTACATCGGTGACCTGATCCAACGCACCGAGAACGAGTTGCTGAAGACGCCTAATCTGGGACGTAAGTCGCTCAATGAAATCAAGGAAGTCTTGGCTTCCCGTGGTTTGACTCTGGGGATGAAGCTGGAGAACTGGCCACCTGCAGGCCTCGACAAGCGTTAAGTTATAATTTTGGGCTCCCTCGGGGGAGCCAGTGCCTTGGGCAGTACCTGATACGGCTGCCCGATTTAATTACTCATAAGGAAAGCACCATGCGCCACGGACACGGCCTTCGTAAACTCAATCGCACCAGCTCGCACCGACTCGCGATGCTGCAGAACATGATGAACTCGCTCATCGAGCACGAGGCCATCAAGACCACGCTGCCCAAGGCCAAGGAGCTGCGCCGTGTGGTGGAGCCTATGATCACTTTGGCGAAGGAAGACACCCTGGCCAATCGCCGCTTGGCATTTGATCGTCTGCGCGATCGTGACAGCGTGACCAAGCTGTTCAATGTGCTCGGCCCCCGTTTCAAGGCACGTCCAGGCGGCTACACGCGCATCCTGAAGATGGGTTTCCGCGTGGGAGACAATGCACCTATGGCGTATGTCGAACTGGTTGATCGCGCAGAAGAATCTGCAGAAACCGCAAATGCTTCCGCAGAAGCATAAAAGTAGGTTATAATTTATCTCTTGCCGCGCGATGGAGCAGTCTGGTAGCTCGTTGGGCTCATAACCCAAAGGTCGGAGGTTCAAATCCTCCTCGCGCAACCAATAAAGCGGAAACGCTCTCAAAAAAGCCCACTAATCAGTGGGCTTTTTTGTTTTTGTCGTTTAACTCACTGGATAAACACTGATGGGAAGCTTTGGCTGGCCTCCAGTCAGTGGGTGACGATCGGCATCTTTTCACATCAGGGCGATTAATGACGACACACTGCAACACTGAAAGGTGCGCGTGCCGACAGCTTCTTGATGGTTTGATGCCGCCCGATCAATCCGGGGGTGATGCCTATCTCTCCTTTGTTCACGATGACATCCTCAGAAGAAACCACGCTTGGCATTGATTTCGGCACCTCCAATTCCGCCATGGCGGTGAGACGGGGCAGGGGCGTGGCCACGTTGCTACCGTTGGAAGGGACTGCAACCACATTGCCGACCGCCCTGTTCTTCAATACGGAAGACCATCAGACACACATCGGGCGCGATGCCGTGGCGCATTACCTCGCGGGCACGGAAGGGCGGCTCATGCGGTCGCTGAAAAGCCTGCTCGGCAGCGCGCTCCTACAGGACAAGACAGCGGTTCACCAGAGCATGGTGAGCTATCAAGACATCATCGCACTGTTTCTGCGCACGTTGGCAGGGCAGGCCCGGCAGGCGCTGGGCGCGATGCCAGACCGCGTTGTCATGGGGCGCCCTGTCCACTTCGTGGATGGCGACGAAGCGCGTGATGCGCAGGCGGAAGACGCCTTGCGACAGGCGGCCTTGGATGCGGGGTTTACCAATGTCTCCTTTCAACTGGAGCCCATTGCAGCGGCGCTGGACCATGAACAGCGGATCACGCATGAATCATTGGTGCTGGTGGTGGATATCGGCGGGGGGACCTCGGATTTCACCGTCGTGCGCCTCGGCCCGGAGCGTGCCTTGCTGGCCGATCGCAGTTCCGACGTGCTGGCCACCTCCGGGGTTCACCTGGGTGGAACCGATTTTGACCAACGACTGAGCCGGGCCCAGGTCATGCCGCTTCTCGGACTGCGCCACATCGGGCCCAGTGGCCGGGAAGTGCCCAGCCGCGTGTTCTTCGATTTATCGACGTGGCACCTGATCCAGTGGCTGTACAGCGCGAAAGCTTTGAGGGACGCGCAGTCCCTCCGGACCGACTATGCAGACCTTCGCTTGCACGACCGATTAATGGAGGTGCTCAACGAACGGTGGGGGCACCGTCTGGCCAATGCGGTGGAACACGCCAAGATCGCGGTGTCGCAAAACAGCGCTGCAGAACCCATCGTGCTGGATTGGCTCGAATCCGATCTGCAATCCTTCATTTCACCCGATGTCCTGGAAGCGCAACTGGAGGGGCCTTTGCAGCAGATTGTGGATTGCGCCCAGGAGTGCCTGCGCAAGGCCGAATTGAACGCCAGTGGCATCGATGCCATTTATCTCACCGGTGGCTCTTCTGCGCTGCGCCCGCTGCGTACCGCGTTGAAGAAGGCCTTCCCACAGGTGACCCAGATGGAAGGTGACCTGTTCGGCGGCGTGGCCTCCGGACTGGCGTACACCGTCGGCTGAGAAAGGGCGGTACCTCACGCGGACCGATGCGTTCACCGCCGCTCAGCAGTTGCAGTGCAGCGCCTGGCATGGGCCGAGCCTGCTAGGCCTGCGTTCCGCCTTCCTGCTTGAGCGCCAGGGCCGACTCATACAGGGCATTGCGCGATGATCCTGTGATCTCGGCCGACAGGCGGACAGCGGTTTTGAGCGGGAGTTCCTGCATCAACAACTTCAGCACACGCAGACCATCGCCATCGTCCTGCGCTGCCTGGATCGGGTGCAACAGCACCACGAACTCGCCCCGCGAGCGTTGTGGTCCGCCGGCCAGCCAGATGGACAGGGCATGGGCAGGCTGGGTGGCAATTTCTTCGAACTGTTTGGTCAGCTCCCGGGCGAGCGTGACCTGCCGGTCTCCCAAGACCGCAAGGGCCTGGGCCAGTTCTGCAATTCGGTGTGGGGCCTCCAGCAGCACCACACAGCGGGTTTCCGTGGCGAGATGTTGCACTGCCGTTGCCCGCTCGCCGCTCTTGGTTGGAAGAAAACCGGCAAAAAGAAAACCTTCGGCCCCCTGGGCGAATGCGCCCGCAGCGCTGAGTGCCGATGTCACGCTGCTCGCTCCTGGCAGTGGCACAGCGCGCAACCCTGCCGCGTGCACGGCAGCGACGATCCGCGCCCCCGGATCGCTGACGCCCGGGGTGCCCGCATCACTGGCGTAGGCCACCCGCTGTCCGTCGCGCAAACGCTCGACCACCGAATGCGATGCCTCGGCCTCGTTGTGCTGGTGCACCGCCAGCAATTGACTGCTGGTTTTCTCTATGCCGTAGGCGCGCAGCAGCGCCTGGGTATGGCGCGTATCTTCGCAGGCGATGGTGTCGGCCAGTTGCAGCACGTGCAGCGCCCGCAGTGTGATGTCGGCCAAGTTACCGATGGGGGTGGCCACGACGTACAGAGCCCCTTGCGGATAATGCTGCGCAGCCGCCGCGTCGCGTGCGGCGTTCAGGGCTGAAGCGAAAGAGGCGCTCAATGGGATTCCTTGGGAAAAAACCGGTAGCCAACACGCGCGTGGTCGGCAATGCTGCCGAAGACCTCGCATTGGCCCACCTGCAAGCCGCTGGACTGCGGCTGGTCGAGCGCAATTATCGAACGCCCGGGCGTGGCGGCGGCGAGATCGACCTGATCGTGCGGGATCGCGACGGCACGGTGGTGTTCGTTGAGGTGCGAAGCCGCGCCAGCAGTGCGTTTGGCGGCGCTGGTGCCAGCATCGGCCGGACCAAGCAGCAGCGGATCGTGTTTGCCGCCCGCTGCTACCTGATGCGCCTGCCTGCACCACCGCCATGCCGCTTCGATGCCGTCCTGGTAGAAGGCGGTTCCGTGCAGTGGCTGCGTGGCGCCTTCGAGGCGCAATAACGTTTCAAGCCCTTGGTTGGAGTCAAAGCGGATGCAGTGTTTTACGCCTGCCGCCCATGGTTGACCCAAACGGCGCCGACCCCACAGGTATCATCTTTGCCTCATGCTAGAGCAACGCATTCAACAGCATTTCATCGATAGCGCCGACCTCAAATACCAGTCCGCGCAGACCCTGAGCCATCCCATCGCTTCCGCTGTGCAGGCCATCCTCGCCTGCGTCACCAGTGGCGGCAAGGTGCTGGCCTGCGGCAGCGGTCCGGCCGCGGCGCAGGCGCAGCAGTTTGCTGCCCTGTGCGTGGCCGGGTTCGAACGGGAGCGGCCGGAACTGGCGGCCATGGCACTGGCGCCCGACGCAATCTGGACCCCTGCCGGCCTCGAGGGCCCGGACATCGACGCGCTGGGACGCCAGGTGCGAGCGCTGGGACATGCGGGCGACGTCCTGCTGGCGCTGTCGGAGTCCGGCAATGACCTGCCGCTGCTGGCCGCATGCGATGCAGCGCATGAAAGAGACATGACCGTCGTCGCCCTTTCGGGTCGCAGCGGTGGCCGGCTGGCCGGCATGCTGCGCGAGACCGACGTCTTGATCGCCGTGCCCCACGACCGCGCCGCACGCGTGCGGGAGGTGCATTCGCTGGTCCTGCACTGCCTGTGCGACGGCGTGGACGCCCAATTACTTGGTGAACAGGAGATACCGCTATGAGCTTCCCGATGACCCGCTTGACCCGATTGACTTGCACCCTGTTGGCCGTGGGCGCCTTGGGGGCGGCCCTCTCGGCATGCGCTCCGCTGGTGGTAGGCGGCGCTGCCGTCATGGGCAGCATGATGGCGTCGGACCGGCGCACGACGGGCACGCAGGTGGAGGACGAAGGCATCGAACTGCGTGCCTCCAACCGCATTCGCGACACCTTCGGCGACCGCGTCCATGTCAATGTGACCAGCTACAACCGGCAAGTGCTGCTGACGGGCGAAGTGCCGACCGCGCAGGACAAGGAAAAACTCGAGCAGACCGCGTTGGCCGTGGAGAACGTGCGCTCGGTCGTCAACGACCTGGCCGTGATGCCCCCCAGTTCTCTCACGCAACGCTCCAACGACACGCTGATCACCGGCAAGGTGCGCGCGAGCTTCGTCGATGCCAAGGACCTGTTCGCGAGTGCCTACAAGGTGGTCACCGAGCGCGAGACGGTGTACCTCATGGGACGCGTGACGCAGCGCGAGGCGGACCGGGCCTCCGACATCGCCCGGGGCGTGAACGGCGTGCGCAAGGTCGTGCGCGTGTTCGAGATCATTACGCAGCAGGAACTGGAGCGTGGCTTCGCGCAGCAGCGTCCCGCGCCAGTCACCACGGACGCTTCGCCCAACGTGCCGGTCCGCTGAACGTCGGCTGCCAGCGAGCTCGCTAAGAAGCGGTTCCGCTCCGGACCGCTGGCCACCGCTACAAAGGCGCGGCCCGGGGCGGCCGGACTGAGCGATCGGTTCTTTTACCCGTTCGTTTTCTTGCGGCCCAGCCGCGTGATCAGGCTGGAGGTGTCCCAACGGGCGCCGCCGTGCTGCTGCACATCGGCATAGAACTGGTCCACCAGCGCCGTGACCGGCACACGTGCGCCGTTGCGGCGGGATTCGTCGAGGACCAGGCCGAGGTCCTTGCGCATCCAGTCCACGGCAAAGCCGAAGTCGAAGCGGCCTTCCACCATGGTCTTGCCGCGGTTGTCCATCTGCCAGCTTTGCGCGGCCCCTTTGCCGATGACGTCCAGCACCAGCGGCATGTCCAGCCCGGCGTGCTGACCGAAGGCGATCGCCTCCGACAGGCCCTGCACGATACCGGCGATGCAGATCTGGTTGACCATCTTGGCCAGTTGGCCCGATCCGCTGTCGCCCACGCGGGTGAAAGCCCGGGAAAAGGCCAGCGCGGTGGGCTTCACGCTGTCGAAGGTGCCAGCGTCGCCGCCGCACATCACGGTCAGCTGGCCGTTCTGGGCCCCAGCCTGGCCACCGGACACGGGGGCATCGATGAACTGCAGTCCCAGCGTGCGCGCCGCGCCGTACAGTTCGCGAGCGACCTCGGCCGATGCCGTGGTGTGATCCACGAAGACCGCGCCGGGCTGCATGCCCGCGAAGGCGCCATCGGCACCCAGCGTGACGGAACGCAGATCGTCGTCGTTGCCGACGCAGCAAAAGACGATGTCCGCCCCCTGGGCGGCTTCGCGTGGCGTGGGGGCGTGCCGGGGTGCGGCGCTGCCCGCGAACTCTTCGCACCACGCGGCCGATTTGGCCGCGGTGCGGTTGTACACGGTAACGGTATGGCCTGCGAGGGCGAGGTGCCCCGCCATGGGGTAGCCCATGACGCCCAGGCCGAGAAAGGCGACCTTGCGGGAAGGCGTGGCGTCGTAGCTGCGGGGATTCGTGCTGGGCATGGGAGAGGGCTCCATTTCAGAAAAAAGAAAACCCGCCGGGCAAGGGCGGGTGGTGGGGCGGCTGGCGTCAGACGATGGCGAAGTGCTCGGTGCCCGAGGCCAGGTCGGTGGTCTTGGCGCGCTGGCTGCCCAGCTTGATCTGCAAACGCAGGTCGTTCAGTGAGTCGGCATTGCGCAGCGCGTCTTCGTAGGTGATGACGTTGGCCTCGAACAGGTCGAACAGCGATTGGTCGAAGGTCTGCATGCCGAGGTTCCGACTCTTTTTCATGATCTCCTTGATCTCGGCGACTTCGCCCTTGAAGATCAGGTCGGCGATCAGGGGCGTGTTCAGCATCACCTCGACCGCCGCGGCCCGGCCCTTGCCATCCTGCTTGGGGATGAGGCGCTGGGAGATCATGCCGCGCAGGTTGAGCGACAGGTCCATGAGGAGTTGCGCGCGCCGCTCTTCCGGAAAGAAATTGATGATGCGGTCCAGCGCCTGGTTGGCGCTGTTGGCGTGCAGTGTGGCCAGGCACAGGTGGCCTGTTTCGGCGAAGGCGACCGCATGCTCCATGGTTTCGCGGTCGCGGATCTCGCCCATCAGGATGACGTCCGGCGCCTGCCGCAGCGTGTTCTTGAGGGCGGCTTCCCAGCTGTCGGTATCGAGTCCCACTTCGCGCTGGGTGACGACGCAGTTCTTGTGCGGATGCACGAACTCGATGGGGTCTTCCACGGTGATGATGTGGCCGAACGAGTTCTCGTTGCGCCAGTCCACCATTGCCGCCAGCGTGGTCGATTTGCCCGAGCCCGTGGCGCCCACCAGAATGCACAGGCCCCGCTTGGTCATCGTGACTTCCTTGAGCACCTGCGGCACGCCGAGCCCGTCGATGGTCGGCAGCGTGAGCGGAATGGTCCGCAGCACCATGCCGACGCGGCTTTGCTGGATGAACGCGTTCACGCGAAAGCGCCCGATGCCGGCGGGCGAGATGGCGAAGTTGCACTCCTTCGTGCGCTCGAAGTCGGCCACCTGCTTGTCGCTCATGATGGCGCGCGCCAGCGTCAGCGTGTGGGCGGGGGTGAGCGGCTGGGGGGACACCTTGGTGACCTTGCCGTCCACCTTGATCGCGGGCGGAAACTCGGCCGTGATGAACAGGTCGCTGCCACCCCGGCTCACCATGAGCTTGAGCAGATCGTTGATGAATTTACTGGCCTGATCGCGTTCCATCAGCTCTCCCTGGGGTGGTTGCAGCGCGGTGCGTCATTTCTGGCTGTCGGACAGGCGGGCGCTCACGACGCGAAGGCGCAGCGAGAGCTTGCGTGCCAGCAGGGCCACCAGGCTGGCGGCCAGCTGGGGGTCCTTGGTCATCATGTCGTCCATGGCCTCCGCGCTGAGCACCGCGATCTCGCAGTCAGTCAGCGTGGTGCAGGCCGAAAAGCGGATACCGCTGTCCAGCAGCGACATTTCGCCCAGGATATCGCCGGGACGGGTTTCCGCCAAGCGCAGGTGCTCCCCCCAGGGCTGCACGCGATCGACGGCGATCGTGCCGGTGAGCAGCACCACCATGAAATTGCCGTACTCGTCCTGGCGGATCACATCGCGGTTGGGCGCGACGGCCGCGAACTCGAAGAAGCGCTCCATGCGCTCAACGGCGTCCCGGTCCAGGTGCGCCATGTATTTGTCCTTGGACCACAGCGCCTGCAGCAGCTTGCCGCCGCGGCTGGCGGCCATGCGCCTGGCACCCACCTCGACGGCGCGGGCTTCCCAGGGCACCAGCATGGCGTCGTCCACACCTTGTCCGGCGAAAGCGGTGGTGAAGAAGACGGAGTCGCCGCCTTCTTCCGCCGCTTTGCCGCCGCGGGTCTTGGCCTTCAACAGGCCGAGGATGCCTTTCATAGGGGGTGCTCCGGTGTGCCGCCTGAAAAAGGCCGCGAATCTCTGGGGTGGGTGGACGGGAGGGGATGCGGTGTGCATCAACCCGGGAAGTTGTCGGGGATCTTCGCCTTGCCCCGCGCCTCTGCCGGGCTGATGACGTTGCGCCGGACGAGGTCGGTCAGGTTCTGGTCGAGGGTCTGCATGCCGGCGCTACTGCTGGTCTGGATGGTGGAGTACATCTGTGCCACCTTGGCCTCGCGGATCAGGTTGCGGATGGCGCTGGTGCCCAGCATGATCTCGTGCGCCGCGACACGGCCCTGGCCGTCCTTGGTCTTGCACAGCGTCTGCGAAATGACGGCCTGCAGCGACTCGGACAGCATGGCCCGCACCATTTCCTTTTCCTCGGCGGGGAACACGTCGATGATCCGGTCGATGGTCTTGGCGGCGCTGGAGGTGTGCAGCGTGCCGAACACCAAGTGGCCCGTTTCCGCGGCCGTCATGGCCAGGCGGATGGTTTCCAGGTCGCGCATTTCGCCCACCAGGATGGCGTCCGGGTCTTCGCGCAGGGCCGACTTGAGGGCGGCCGCGAACGACAGCGTCATCGGCCCGACCTCGCGCTGGTTGATCAGGCACTTCTTGGATTCGTGCACGAACTCGATCGGGTCTTCCACCGTGAGGATGTGGCCGTATTCGCTTTCGTTCAGGAAGTTGACCATGGCCGCCAGCGTGGTGGACTTGCCCGAGCCCGTGGGGCCCGTGACCAGCACCAGGCCGCGCGGTTTCAAGGCCAGTTCGCCGAAGATCTTGGGGGCGTTGAGCTGCTCCAGCGTCAGGATCTTGCTCGGAATGGTCCGGAACACGGCGGCCGCGCCGCGATTCTGATTGAACGCGTTGACGCGAAAGCGCGCCAGGCCCTCGATCTCGAAGGAAAAGTCCACTTCCAGGAATTCTTCGTACGCCTTGCGCTGCGCATCGCTCATGATGTCGTACACCATGGCGTGGACGGTCTTGTGGTCAAGCGCATCGACGTTGATGCGCCGCACGTCGCCGTGGACCCGGATCATGGGTGGAAGGCCCGCCGACAAGTGCAGGTCAGAAGCCTTGTTCTTCACGCTGAATGCCAGCAGTTGGGTGATGTCCACGGGGTCCCTCGGTCGTTTGGTACGCTCAGAGGAATCATTATGACGACGATTGGTAACAACCTCCAACAGGTTCTTGGGCGCATCGCGCAGGCCTGCGCCGCGGCCGGGCGCGACCCTGCCAGCGTGCGCCTGCTGGCCGTTTCCAAGACCTTCGGCGACGACGCCGTGCGCCGTGCCGCCGAGGCCGGGCAGCGCGCGTTCGGCGAGAACTACATCCAGGAAGGCGTGGCGAAGATCGCCGCGCTGCGAGGCGGCGCCACGCCCTGGGCACCGCCGCTGCAGTGGCATTGCATCGGCCCCGTGCAGAGCAACAAGACCCGGCAGGTGGCCGAGCATTTCGACTGGGTCCACACCGTGGACCGCGAAAAGATCGCGCAGCGCCTGGCGGAGCAGCGGCCTGCCGGCCTGGCGCCGCTGGATGTGTGCATCCAGGTGAATGTGGACGGCGGCGCGACCAAGGCGGGCGTGCCGCCAACGGAGGCTCTGGCCCTGGCGCGGTCTGTTGCGCGGCTGCCACGGTTGCGGCTGCGGGGCCTGATGAGCATTCCCGATGTGGCCCCCGATTTCGCCGCGCAGCTGGCGGTCCATGCGGCGGCGAAAGCGCTGTTCGACCAGATCCGGGGGGAGGGGGGCGAGGGCTTTGCGGCGTTCGACACGCTGTCGCTGGGCATGACCGCCGACCTGGAGGCGGCGATCCACGCGGGGAGCACCCTGGTGCGGGTCGGCACGGGCGTCTTCGGCACCAGGGCGGCCCCCGCCTGAGGCCGGGGCCGCGCCATGCTCAGGCCCGGCGCGTCCAGCCCAGTTGCGGCGACGGGCCGGCCTCGGCGTTTTCCTGATTCAGCCGGAAGACCCCCACGGCCTGCAGCAGGGCGCTGGTGCGGTCCTTCATGCCGCTGGCGGACGCCGCCATCTGCACGACCACGCTGCCGTTTTGCTGGGTGACCTGGTCCATCTGCGACACGGCCTGGCCGACCTGGGCGACGCCCATCGCCTGCTCGTTGCTGGCCGCGCTGATTTCCTGCATGAGGTCCGTCACGCGGCGGATGGACGACACCACCTCCGTCATGGTGGCCCCGGCCTTGTTCACCAGCACGCTGCCCTGCTCGACCCGCTGCACGCTGGTGGAGATCAGGTGCTTGATCTCTCGCGCCGCCTCGGCCGAGCGGCCGGCCAAACTGCGCACCTCGCTGGCGACCACGGCGAAGCCCCGGCCCTGCTCACCCGCGCGCGCCGCCTCCACCGCGGCATTGAGGGCGAGGATGTTGGTCTGGAACGCGATGCTGTCGATGACGCCGATGATGTCGGCGATCTTGCGGGAGCTTTCGTGGATGCCCTTCATGGTCTCGACCACCTCGGTCACGACCTCGCCGCCCTGGATGGCCACGGCGCTGGACTGGGTGGCGAACTGGCTGGCCTGGCGGGAGTTGTCGGCGTTCTGGCGCACCGTGGAGCCCAGTTGCTCCATGGACGCCGCGGTCTGCTGCAGGGCGCTGGCATGGTGCTCGGTGCGGCTGGACACGTCATGGGTGCCTTGTGAGATCTCGGTGCTGGATGCCGCCACCGCCTCGGAGGTGCGGCGCACGTCGTACAGCACGTTCTGGAAACTGTCGCGCAGCGCCTCCAGCGACTGCAGCAGCTGGCCGGCCTCGTCGGTCTGCCGGGCCTCGACGGCCTGCGTCAGGTCGCCGGTGGCCATGGTCCTGGCAGCCTGCACCGCCCGCTGGATGGGGCGCACGATGCTGCGGGAGATGAGCCAGGCCGTCGCTGCCGCCACCACGATCGCCGTGCCGCTGAGCACCAGCATCAGGATGGAAAAGCCTTGGGCGACGGACCGCGCATTGGCCGATTCGGCCTTGTTCTTTTCCTCCTCGATGTCGATCAGCCGGTTGATGCTGGCCAGCCACTCCACATAGGCGGGCCGGGCCTGCTCCTGCAGAACCTGAATGGCCTTCTCAGGCTGGTGGGCGCCGCTCAGCTCGATGACTTGGCGGGTCAGCGGCAGGGCGCGTGATTCGACCTCCTTGACGCGGTCCAGGGCCTCCCGCTCGCGGGGCTCGATCGGGGTGGAGGCGAACATCTGGTCCAGCGGCGCTGCCGACTGCGCATAGTGGCCCGCGAGCTTCTGGATCAGGTCGATCTCGGCCTGGAGCTGGTCGGGCCGCGTGGCCAGGGTCACGTCGCGCAGCGCGATGGCGCGGTCGTGCACGCTGCCGCGGAAATTGATGGCATAGCGCTGCTTGGCGCTGTTGAAGTCCCCGATGGTGGCCAGGCTGGCGTTGATGTTGGACACCCGGTTCACGCCGATGACCGTCAGGCCGAGCATCAGCAGGATGAGCAGGGAAAATCCCAGCGCCAGTCGGTGGGCGATCTTGATGTTCGAAAGCTTCATGGTTTCACCTCGGTTTCAGGAGTGGTGTGGATTGGTTTTGTTTGTTTCCTTTTGTAATTTTTGACAGTTGCGTGACAAATTTCAATCGCCAAAAGCGGGGTGTTGGATCGCCGTCCTTTTTGAGAATTGTTGAGGATTGGGCCGCGCCGATTCGGTAGGCGTGAGTGGCGGATTCGCAGCCAGCCGGTGCTTGCAAAGGGTTGCACAGCACTGGCTTGGGGACGGCCTTGTCCTACCGGGTGCGGGAAGGCCCACTCTTAGAATGCGGCCGGCCATGCTCTATGGCGTAACGCGAATGGATAGTTGTTTTGAATGTTGAAATCACGCCGGCCGTGGCGTTGGAAACGATGGTGGTGCTGCGGCCTTCCGGGCAGTTGGCGGCCGGCGAGTCGAGGGCCAGGGCCTGGAGTGCATGGGAGGCCTTCGCGGACTCTGGCGTGGAGCCCCTGGGGTTCTACCTGGACGGCTGGGAGGGCGATGCCCCCGCCGCGCTGGCGGCCCAATTGCGCGCCAGCGTCTGGTGGGACCGCCCGCTGTTCGTGGCGCCCGGCGATGCGGCTCCGCCCTGGCTGGCCGATGGCGCCGCGCCGTATGCTGCCGCCCTGGCCGCCAGCGAGCTGTGCCTGGCCGTGCGGCGCAGCCTGCCGCTCGATCCCGCGGCCCTGCATTTCGACGAGCGGGTGCTGTATTTCCTGTGCCTGCGCGACGGCGCCCAGCTGCAGCCGCAATGCGACCGTGCCAGCCTGGCGCTGTACCGCTACCCGATGGTCGAGGCGCTGGCCCGGCCCGGCGACGATGCCGACGCGTGCCTGGCCGGGCTCACGCGGCGCCGGCTGCTGGAGCCGGCCGAGCTGGTGGACCGCACACGGCACTGCCGCACCTGCGGCAGCGCGCACATCCACTACCTGGACGTGTGCCCGCACTGCACCAGCATCCACATCCGCAAGTCGCCCTCGCTGCATTGCTTCGCCTGCGGCCACGTGGCGCCCGAGGCCGACTTCCATGCCGATGGCGCGCTCTCGTGCCCCAAGTGCAACGCCATGCTGCGGCACATCGGCGTGGACTACGACCGGCCGCTCACGCAGTACGCCTGCGGCAGCTGCCACCACGTGTTCGTGGAGACCCAGGTGGTGGCCCGCTGCCTGGACTGCCGCACCACGGCCGAGCCCAGCACGCTGGACGTGCGCGAGATCTCGTCGCTGCGCCTGAGCCCGCAGGGCCGTGCCGCGCTGCGCGCCGGGCAGATCCAGGAATCGTTCGCCGCGCTCGACTCCGCGCACTACGTGCCGCCCGCCGATTTCCGCCGCATGCTCGACTGGGCGCTGGCCACGCATGCGCGCCACGGCGAGATGCGTTTCGCGCTGATGCTGGTGGAGTTCCAGAACGCGGCCGAGGTGATCGAACGCGAAGGCGCCTCGCGCGTGTTCCTGATGCTCGACGAGTTCGCGCGGCGCCTGCACGAACTGCTGCGCACCTCGGACATCACCACGCGCACGCAGGAGGAATGCCTGTGGCTCTTCCTGCCGTTCTCCTCGCCCGAGGGGCTGGCCGCGCGCCTGCAGGCGTCGCTCCAGGGCGCGGGCGGCGGCGCGGCCGCGATGCCGC
>NZ_BAAJYS010000028.1:0-27877 GCF_057543315.1 Acidovorax sp. KPB24-07 | reverse complement strand
CGGGGCGGGCGGGGCCGATGCCGGGGACGGGGGGCGCGGCCCGCGTCGCGCCACCAACTGAGGACCTCCACCCGCCTGAAACGGCCCGTGGGCGGCCCGCACGGCCATCGCCCGCGGCCCTTTTCCGCCCACGTGGATTTCCTCGTACACCACGGCCAGGCCGGGCTGTGGCTCCGACAGGCCCTGCAGGTCCCGCACATGGAAGAACACATCCACGCCCGTATCGCCGCTGCGCAGAAAGCCGAATCCGCGCGTGGCGTCCCAGCGCAGCACCGTGCCTTGCTTTTGCATCGTTCAGTCCAGCGTGTGCAGGGGGATGTCCTCTCCCGTGGCCAGCCCGTCGAGCGTGGCGCGCGTCTGCCCCTGCAAGAACGCTGCGATCGCGGCATGGGTGCCGGGCGCCCGGGGATCGGCCTCTGGCGGCAACCCTGCCGCCCGGGCCAGGCGCGCGAAGAAATGCGGCTCCAGTGCCGCCACCGCCACCCGCCCGTCGACGCACGAATAGACCCGGTAGCCCGCATGCGCGCCGCCCACATCGCCATCCGGCAGGGTCAGGCCCCAGTCGCGTGGCTGGGCCAGCCACTCGGCGGCGTCCGACAGGGCCACGTCGATGCACGTGCCCTGGCCGGACGCGGCGCGCGCCAGTTGCACCTGCAGCACGGCCTCGCTGGTCATGAGGGCGCCGCCCATGTCGGCATACAGCGTGGGCGGCAGCGTGGTGCCGGTGACCAGCCCTGCATCGGCGAGGTAGGTGAGATCGTGCCCCGGCTCTTCCGCGCGGCTGCCCGGCGCGCCCACGATGCGCACCATCGACAGCCGGGGGTGGCGCGCGTGCAGCGCGTCCCAGCCCAGCCCGAGCTTGGCCAGCGCCGACGGCCGAAACGAGGTGATGAGCACATCGGTGCGCGCCAGTTCCGCCTGCAGCACGGCCTGGCCCGCATCCGTCTTGAGGTGGGCGTGCACCACGCGGACCTGGGCATGCATCGCCGCGTAGGCGGGCGGGCTGTACATCGCCATCGGGTCCGCGCTGGAATGGCCGTCGGGCGGTGGCGGCTCCAGCTTCGTGCATTCGGCGCCCAGGCGCTGGCAGCGCAGCAGGGCGGCGGGGCCGGGCAGGTTCAGCGCCAGGCTCAGGAGCCGGACGCCACGCAGAGGCAGCAGGGAAGGTGCAGTCATGGGCGGAAGGCGAGGTGAATGGAAAGCGCGGCGCGGGGTGGAACAATGCATGGCCCAGGCCGGCCGTGGAACGTGGCGAACCGGCCGGAACTTCGGCCCACCGCGCCGCTCCGTCCCCGCGGTTATACAAAATCCCATTCCATCGCCCCTTTCGCATGCAACGCAGAACGTCCGTGGCCGCCCTGGCCGGCTTCGCCACCCTTCCCGGAGCTTTCCTCATGTCGCCCTTGTCCAGCGCTGCCACGGCCAACGCCCTGGAGCGGCTCAAGCCCTCGCCGCGCATGCCGGTGCTGTTCGTGGGCCACGGCAGTCCGATGAACGCCATCGAGGACAACGCCTGGCGCCGCGCCTGGCAGGCCATGGGCACCGAGTTGCGGGCGCGGGGAACGCCGCCGCAGTTGATCCTGTGCATCTCCGCGCACTGGCTCACCCGGGGCGGGTGGCAGCTGACGGGCATGGCCGCCCCGCGCACCATTCACGATTTCGGCGGTTTTCCGCAGGCACTGTTCGACCAGCAATATTCCGCGCCGGGCGCACCGGCGGTCGCCGCGGGCCTGGCGGGCGAGTTGCGGTCGCCGGCCACGGGCCAGCCGCTGGGGGTGGATGCGGGCGAGTGGGGCCTGGACCATGGCACCTGGTCGGTGCTCAAGCCCATGTACCCGGCGGCGGACATCCCCGTGCTGCAGCTCAGCATGGACTACGGCCGCCCGCCGGCTGAGCACTATGCGCTGGGCCGGCAACTGCGCAGACTGCGCGAGCGCGGCGTGCTCATCGTGGGCAGTGGCAACATCGTGCACAACCTGCGCGTCACCCGGCGGGGCACGGCGCCCACCGAGGCATACGACTGGGCGGTGGAATTCGACACCGTGGTGCAGAACCAGATCAAACAGGGCGCGCTGGATGCGCTGCAGCACTTTCAGCGGCTGGGCCCGGTCGCGCAGCAGGCCCACCCCAGCCACGAGCACTACCTGCCGCTCCTGTATGCCGCCGCCGCGGCCGATGCGCGCGAAATGCCGCGCTTCTTCAACACCGGCTACCAGTCGGCCTCGATCTCGATGCGGTCGGTGCTGTGGGGTTGATTGCTATATTATTTATAGCGATATGCCCTAGAAGATATTGCGCTGGAGGCCTGAAACACCCTTAATAAAAAACCGCCCGAAGGCGGTTTTTTATTGGCGGCCGGGGCAGGGGGTCACACCACCTTGGCGATCGACTGGCAGACGTAGTCGATGTTCTTGCTGTTGAGCGCGGCCACGCACATGCGGCCGGTGTCGGTGCCGTACACGCCGAACTCACTGCGCAGGCGCACCATCTGGTCCTTGGACAGGCCGGAGTAGCTGAACATGCCGATTTGCTGCGTGATGAACGACATGTCCTGCTTCACGCCGGCGGCCTTCAGGCCGTCCACGAGCTTCTGGCGCATGGCCTTGATGCGCACGCGCATCTCGCCCAGTTCCTTTTCCCACAGCGCGCGCAGCTCGGGGTTGCCCAACACGGCCGCCACCACCGCGCCACCGTGGATGGGCGGGTTGGAGTAGTTGGTGCGGATGGCGATCTTGAGCTGGCTCAGCACGCGGCCGGCTTCTTCTTTGTCGGCGCACAGCACCGACAGGCCGCCCACGCGCTCGCCGTACAGGCTGAAGCTCTTGCTGAACGAGGTGGACACGAAGAAATTCAGGCCGGCGGCGACGAACTTGCCGATCACCGCACCGTCTTCGGCGATGCCGTGGCCGAAGCCCTGGTAGGCCATGTCCAGGAAGGGCGTCAGGCCCTTGGCCTTGACCACCGCGATCACCTGGTCCCACTGCTCCGCCGTGATGTCGTAGCCGGTGGGGTTGTGGCAGCAGGCATGCAGCACGACGATGGTGCCGGCCGCGGCCGCGTTCAGGCTGGCGAGCATGCCGTCGAAGTTGACGCCGCGCTTGGCCGCGTCGTAGTAGGCGTAGGTATCGACCGTGAAGCCGGCGTTGGTGAACAGCGCGCGGTGGTTTTCCCAGCTGGGATCGGAAATCAGCACCTTCGCATCGGGGCTGACCTTCTTCAGGAAGTCGGCGCCGATCTTGAGGCCGCCCGTGCCGCCGATGGCCTGCACCGTGGCCACGCGGCCGGAGGTGACGGGCTCGCTGTCCGCGCCGAACACCAGGGCCTTGACCGCGTTGTCATAGGCCACGATGCCGTCGATGGGCAGGTAGCCGCGGGCGGCGGGCTTTTCCATCATGGCCTTTTCGGCGGCCTGGACACATTGCAGCAGGGGCAGCTTGCCGTTGTCGTCGAAATACACACCCACGCCCAGATTGACCTTGTGGGGGTTGGTGTCCGCGTTGTATTGCTCATTCAGACCCAGGATCGGGTCGCGGGGGGGCCATTTCGACGGCGGTGAACAGAGACATTGAATAGTCCTTGGAGGTTGGAAAACTGACGTTGCGCCCCAAGCTGCGATAGGCTTTCGGGTCAACCGCCGATTTTAGCGGCCCATGCAAGCGAGTCGCCCCCACACCATGCACCCAGTCATCACCGAACCCGTGACCGGCCAGTTCGTCAGCTTCGCGGACTCGCCGTTCGAGCTGTACCAGCCCTATCCCCCCGCGGGCGACCAGCCCGAGGCCATCGAAAAGCTCGTGGAAGGGGTGAGGGACGGCGAGGTCTTCCAGACCCTGCTGGGGGTGACCGGCTCCGGCAAGACGTTCACCATGGCCAACGTGATCGCACGGATGGGGCGTCCGGCCATCGTGTTCGCGCCCAACAAGACCCTGGCCGCCCAGCTCTACAGCGAGTTCCGCGAGTTCTTCCCGAAGAACGCCGTGGAATATTTCGTGAGCTATTACGACTATTACCAGCCCGAAGCCTATGTGCCGCAGCGCGATCTCTTCATCGAGAAGGATTCCGCGATCAACGAGCACATCGAGCAGATGCGCCTGTCGTGCACCAAGAGCCTGATGGAGCGGCGCGATGTGGTGATCGTGGCCACCGTGTCGGCGATCTACGGCATCGGCGAGCCCGAAAGCTACCACCGCATGGTGATGACACTGCGCGTGGGCGACAAGCTCAGCCAGCGCGACGTGATCGGGCAGCTCATCCGCATGCAGTACCAGCGCAACGAGCAGGACTTCAGCCGCGGCAAGTTCCGCGTGCGCGGCGACACCATCGACGTGTTTCCGGCCGAGCACTCCGAGCTGGCGATCCGCATCGAGTTGTTCGACGACGAGATCGAAAGCCTGCAGCTGTTCGACCCGCTCACCGGCCGCGTCAAGCAGAAGATCCCGCGCTTCACGGTGTACCCGAGCAGCCATTACGTGACCCCGCGCGACAAGGTGCTGACGGCGGTGGAGACCATCAAGCTCGAACTGGCCGAGCGCCTGGGGCAGTTCGTGTCCGAAGGCAAGCTGGTGGAAGCGCAGCGCCTGGAGCAGCGCACCCGGTTCGACCTGGAAATGCTCAGCGAAGTGGGGCACTGCAAGGGCATCGAGAACTACACCCGCCACCTGTCGGGCGCTGCGCCGGGGGATCCGCCCAGCACCCTCACAGACTACCTGCCCAGCGATGCGCTCATGTTCCTGGACGAGAGCCACCAGATGATCGGCCAGCTCAACGCCATGTACAGCGGAGACCGCTCGCGCAAGACCACGCTGGTCGAGTACGGCTTCCGGCTGCCGTCCGCACTGGACAACCGCCCGCTCAAGTTCGAGGAATTCGAGACGCGCATGCGCCAGGTGATCTTCGTGTCTGCCACGCCGGCCGATTACGAAAAGACCCATTCCGGCCAGGTGGTGGACCAGGTGGTACGCCCCACCGGGCTGATCGATCCCGAGGTCGAAGTGCGCCCCGCCACCCATCAGGTGGACGACGTGCTGCAGGAGATTCGCATCCGCGTGGACAAGGCCGAGCGCGTGCTCATCACGACGCTGACCAAGCGGATGGCCGAGCAGTTGACCGACTACCTGAGCGACAACGGCGTGAAGGTGCGCTACCTGCACTCGGACATCGACACGGTCGAGCGCGTGGAAATCATCCGCGACCTGCGGCTGGGCGCCTTTGACGTGCTGGTGGGGATCAACCTGCTGCGCGAGGGGCTCGACATTCCCGAGGTCTCGCTGGTGGCGATCCTCGACGCCGACAAGGAAGGCTTCCTGCGGGCCGAGCGCAGCCTGATCCAGACCATCGGGCGCGCCGCGCGCAATCTGAACGGCAAGGCCATCCTGTACGCCGATCGGGTGACCGAGTCCATGAAAAAAGCCATGGGCGAAACGGAACGCCGGCGCATCAAGCAGATCGCACACAACGAGGAAAAGGGAATCACGCCCCGCAGCATCGTCAAGCAGGTGAGAGACCTGATCGATGGGGTGTACAGCGAGAAGGCTGGCAAGGACGCCGAACGGCTGGAGCAGGAATCGATGCGCCGTGCCCAGGTGGAAGACATGTCCGAAAAGGATGTGGCCCGGGAAATCAAGCGGCTGGAAAAGCTCATGCTGGAGCATGCCCGCAACCTGGAGTTCGAACAGGCCGCCCGTGTGCGGGACCAGTTGGGCCAATTGAAATCGCAGGCGTTCGGTGCCTCCGGGGGCGACCAAGTGGCGCTGTAACGGCCAAGTTGGCGACGGTTGGGGAGGAAAGGTGACTGATGGGTTTTGTTACCCGACAAAAACAATAGGGATTTGTGCTATACTTGGGTGAAACACTCAACAAAACAGCCCAACGATGAAGGGCTCCCAAAGTCTCTTCGCTTCCAGGCGAGAGGTGCACGGAGTTAGGGGCGGAGACGGTGCCTCAGGCGGCAATCATGTTGCCTCGGGGCGTTTCTATAACGGACAAGCCTGACGACAAGGAGCTTGCGATGCGTCTCACTACCAAAGGCCGTTTTGCGGTCACTGCCATGATCGATCTGGCCCTGCGCCAGAACAATGGCCCCGTCACTTTGGCGGCAATCAGCCAGCGGCAACAAATTTCGCTCTCCTACCTGGAGCAGCTTTTCGGCAAGTTGCGCCGGCATGAATTGGTCGAATCCACCCGTGGCCCCGGCGGCGGCTACACGCTGGCCCGCAAGGCGGCGGACATCACCGTGGCGGACATCATCGTCTCGGTGGATGAGCCCATTGATGCCACCCAGTGCGGTGGCAAGGAAAATTGCCTGGGCGAAGCCGGCCGTTGCATGACGCATGAACTGTGGGCGTCGCTCAACCAGCGCATGGTCGAGTTTCTGGACTCGGTCACGCTTCAGAAGCTCGTGGACGACCAATTGGCCAAGGGCGTTCAGATCGAAGACAAGCCCGTCGTGCGCCGTGCCATCTCGACAACGCCGGTCGTGAAGCCGATTCGCGTCAATGCACCCAACTCGGTTTTCGCGTTGGGCAACGTGTTCGCCAAGTCGTGAGTGGATGCCCGGCTTTGGCCGGGCAGTCGCATACGCCGGATTTTGACTTCTGACTCTCGCCAGCCAGACCCCTTACTGAGCCAGCCATGGACATGACCCCCCACTTTCCCATCTATCTCGACTACGGTGCCACTACGCCAGTGGACCCGAGGGTCGTGGATGCCATGATTCCATGGTTGCGCGAGCATTTCGGCAACCCGGCTTCACGGAGCCACGCCTGGGGTTGGGAGGCGGAAGAAGCCGTTGAAAAAGCCCGTGTGGAAGTTGCTCGCCTGATCAATGCGGACCCTCGTGAGATCGTCTGGACGAGCGGGGCCACCGAGTCCAACAACCTGGCCATCAAGGGTGCAGGGCAGTTCTACAAGGGCAAGGGCAAGCACCTGATCACGGTGAAGACCGAGCACAAGGCCGTGCTGGACACCATGCGCGAGATGGAGCGCCAAGGCTTCGAAGTCACCTACCTGGACGTGCAGGAAAACGGCCTGCTCGATTTCGAGGTGCTCAAGGCGGCCATTCGCCCAGACACCATCCTGCTGAGCGTCATGTTCGTGAACAACGAAATCGGGGTGATCCAGGACCTGCCGGCGATCGGTGCCCTGTGCCGTGAAAAGGGCATCATCTTCCACGTGGACGCTGCGCAAGCCACGGGCAAGGTGGACATCGATCTTTCGACGCTGCCTGTCGATCTGATGAGCCTGGCCTCCCACAAGACATATGGCCCCAAGGGCATTGGCGCGCTGTATGTGCGGCGTAAGCCCCGCGTGCGGCTGGAAGCGCAGATGCATGGCGGTGGGCATGAGCGCGGGATGCGTTCCGGTACATTGCCGACCCATCAGATCGTGGGCATGGGCGAGGCTTTCCGCATCGCCCGCGAAGAGATGGCGCAGGATCTGGCAAAAGCCAAGGCACTGCAAAAGCGCCTGCTCGATGGTTTGCACGACATCGAGCAGGTGTTCGTGAACGGCGACATGGAGCGCCGTGTGCCGCACAACCTGAACATCAGCTTCAACTACGTCGAAGGCGAGTCGCTGATCATGGGCATCAAGGGCCTGGCCGTGTCGTCGGGCTCTGCCTGCACTTCCGCCAGCCTGGAACCCAGCTACGTACTGCGCGCTCTGGGCCGCAGCGACGAGCTGGCACACAGCAGCCTGCGCATGACGATCGGCCGCTTCACCACAGAAGAAGAGATCGACTACGCGGTATCCACCATCCGACACAACGTGGCCAAGCTGCGCGAGTTGAGCCCTTTGTGGGAAATGTACAAGGACGGCGTTGACATCAGCGCCATCCAGTGGGCCGCCCATTGATGGCGTCGGTCAGCAGATTCAAGAGGTAAACATCATGGCTTATTCAGACAAAGTGATCGACCATTACGAGAACCCCCGCAATGTGGGCTCGTTCGACAAGGGCGACGATTCGGTGGGCACCGGCATGGTGGGCGCACCGGCGTGCGGCGACGTGATGAAGCTGCAGATCAAGGTCAACCCCGAAACCGGTGTGATCGAAGATGCCCGCTTCAAGACGTATGGCTGCGGTTCGGCGATTGCATCGTCGTCCCTGGTCACGGAATGGGTGAAAGGCAAGACGCTGGATGAGGCGGCTGCCCTCAAGAACGCGGAAATTGCGCAGGAACTGGCCTTGCCTCCGGTCAAGATCCATTGCTCCATCCTGGCGGAAGACGCGATCAAGGCGGCCGTGCAAGACTACAAGGCCAAGCACACCGCTATGGCCGCTGCCTGAACGGGGCGAGGTGACATGGCGATCACATTGACCGAAGCTGCGGCCCGACATGTGAGCCGCTATCTCTCCCGTCGCGGCAAGGGCGTCGGGGTTCGGCTGGGCGTGAAGACGACGGGTTGCTCCGGCTTGGCTTACAAGCTGGAATATGTGGACGAGCAGGGCCCGGAAGACATGGTGTTCGAAGACCATGGCGTGAAGGTGCTCATCGATCCCAAGAGCCTGGCCTACATCGATGGCACCCAGTTGGATTTCGTGCGCGAGGGGTTGAACGAAGGCTTCAAATTCAACAATCCCAACGAGCGCGACCGGTGTGGCTGCGGAGAGAGCTTCCGGGTTTGACCTTTCTATCCACGCTGGTTGCAGTGAACCGCCAACGCGTTCCGTGCTGGCGGTTTTTTTCTTGACATGAACCTTCAATCCGACGACTTCGAACTCTTCGGCGTGCCACGCCAATTCGCGCAGGATCGCCCGGCCCTGGATGCCCGTTGGAAAGAGTTGCAGCGCGAAGCCCATCCTGATCGATTCGCCATGCATGGCCCCTCGGCGCAACGCCTAGCAATGCAATGGTCGGTGCGCATCAACGAGGCATACCAACGCATCAAGGACCCCCTCAAGCGCGCGGCCTATTTGTGCGAACTGTGCGGCGCGTCGATCCGGGCCGAAGACAACACGGCCATGCCCACTGATTTTCTGATGCAGCAGATGGAATGGCGCGAGGCGCTCGACGACGCAGCGGATCCTTCTTCGTTCGATGCGCTGGAGCAAGCCGTTCGAGACGCGCGCGCTACGGCCCTGCAGCGGTGCGAGCAGCTTTTGGATGGGCAGCGCGACTACGCTGCCGCCGCGAACGAAGTCAGAGCCCTCATGTTCATTGCGCGATTTGCCGACGATATCGACCGCCGCAGAGACGCACTGGGACAATAGCGCCTGCCTTTATTGATTGATCGATCGAATGGATGCGGCAGCCAGTGCATGCCGCCTCCCACCTAGAAAAAGACCCCATGGCGCTTTTGCAGATTTCAGAACCCGGCCAATCCCCCGATCCGCACCAGCGGCGCATTGCCGTGGGCATCGATTTGGGCACCACCCATTCCCTGGTGGCGGCTGTGCGCAACGGCGTGGCCGAGTGCCTCCCCGACAATCAGGGTCGTGTGTTGCTGCCGTCTGTCGTTCGCTACTTGGCAGAAGGCCGTCGCCAGATCGGCTACGAAGCGGTGGCAGCCCAGGCGCAGGACGCGGGCAATACCATTGCCTCAGCCAAGCGGTTCATGGGGCGCAGCCTGCAGGATATTGCCCATCCCGAAAAGCTCCCCTACGACTTTGTCGAAGCGCAGGATGAAGGCGGCGGTGGCATGGTCTCTCTGAAAACCGTGGACGGCGCCAAGTCGGCGGTGGAGGTCAGCGCGGAGATCCTGGCGACATTGCGCTTCCGTGCCGAAGATAGCTTTGACGACGAGATTTTCGGTGCGGTCATCACCGTCCCGGCTTATTTCGATGATGCGCAGCGCCAAGCCACCAAGGACGCAGCGCGTTTGGCGGGCTTGAATCTGCTGCGGCTCATCAACGAGCCGACTGCCGCCGCCATTGCCTACGGCCTCGACAATGCCAGCGAAGGCGTCTATGCGGTGTATGACCTCGGTGGGGGTACGTTCGATGTGTCGATCCTGCGGCTGACCCAAGGGGTGTTCGAAGTGATCGCCACGGGAGGCGACTCCGCTCTGGGTGGCGACGACTACGACGCGGCGCTGGCCGACTGGGTGCTTCAGCAGCAGGGCCTGGTGGCTGCCACCGCCCGAGACAAGGCCGCCGTTCGGTTGGCCGCCCGCGCATGCAAAGAGGCGCTCAGCGCTGCCGAGACTGCAGCATTCGTTGCCGAGGTATCGGGCTCGAGCATTGACGTCGCCGTGCACCGGGCCGATCTGGAAGCGGCCACGGCGCCACTCACCCAGCGTTCAATTGCGGCGGCGCGCCGCACCCTTCGCGATGCGCAGTTGTCTCCCGAAGAGGTGCAAGGCGTGGTCATGGTGGGTGGCTCCACGCGCATGCCGCAAGTGCAGCGCGCAGTGCAAGCGTTCTTCGGAACGGAACCACTGAACAACCTGAATCCGGACGAGGTCGTTGCACTGGGTGCCGCCCTTCAGGCCAACCAGTTGGCGGGCAACAATCCATCGGGCGACATGCTGCTGCTGGACGTGATTCCTTTGTCGCTCGGCATCGAAACCATGGGCGGACTGGTCGAGCGCATCGTGTCTCGCAACGAAACCATTCCCACCGCCAAGGCGCAGGACTTCACCACGTACAAGGACGGCCAGACCGCCCTGGCCATTCATGTGGTGCAAGGCGAACGCGACTTGGTGGCGGATTGCCGGAGCTTGGCGCGGTTCGAGCTGCGCGGCATTCCACCGATGGCTGCAGGCGCGGCCAGGATCCGGGTCACGTTCACCGTCGATGCCGATGGCCTGCTCAACGTGAGCGCGAAAGAGCAGGGCAGTGGTATCGAAGCGCGCGTCGACGTCAAGCCTTCCTACGGCCTGTCGGACGACCACATTGCACGCATGTTGCAGGAAGGCTTTGCAACGGCCGCGCAGGACATGCGGGCGCGGTCACTGGTCGAGGCGCGGGTGGATGCCGATCGCATGTTGATGGCCACCCGCAGTGCGCTGGATGCCGATGCCGATCTGCTCGAAACCGACGAACGCGAAACCATTGAAGCACTGATGCTGGCCTTGCAGCAGGCGCGTGAACTGGACGACGCGGCAGCGATCGAGGCGGCGACCCAGGCCCTGGCCCACGGGACCGAGGCATTCGCGGCGCACCGCATGAATCGCGGAATCCAGCAGGCCCTTGGCGGCAAGAACGTGCAAACCCTTTAAACGACGATCCAGCCCCATGCCCGTCATCAAAATACTGCCCCATCCAGAGTACTGCCCTGCGGGCGCCGACATCACGGCGCCTTCCGGTACCTCGATCTGCGAAGCCTTGCTCGACAACGGCATCAAGATCGAGCATGCCTGCGACATGAGTTGTGCCTGCACGACCTGCCATGTGATCGTGCGTGCCGGAGGAGCGTCCCTCAATGAGGCCGAAGAGGAAGAAGAGGACCTGCTCGACCGCGCCTGGGGCCTGGAGCCACAGTCGCGTCTGAGTTGCCAGGCGATTCTTGCCCAGAGCGACGTGACGGTGGAGATTCCCAAGTACACCATCAACCACGCCAAGGAGAACCACTGATGTCGCGTCAGATCGTTCTGGACACGGAAACCACCGGCCTGTCGGCCGAAGGCGGCGACCGCATCATCGAACTGGGATGCGTGGAGTTGCTGAACCGCAAGCTCACCGGCAACAACCTGCACCTGTATTTCAATCCAGGGCGCGACAGCCATGAAGACGCGCTCAAGGTGCACGGCATCAGCAACGAATTCCTGCGGGACAAGCCGAAGTTTGCGGAGATGGCCGACGACATCCTGCAGTACCTGCAGGGTGCGGAAATCATCATCCACAACGCGGCCTTCGACGTGGGCTTCCTCAACAAGGAACTGGAACTGACGGGCCGCCCGGGCTTCAAGACGTACGTCGAGAGCGTGACCGACACGCTGGTGATGGCCAAGGAGATGTTTCCTGGCAAGCGCAATTCGCTGGATGCCCTGTGCGACCGGCTGGGCGTCGACAATTCCGGCCGCACGCTGCACGGCGCGCTGCTGGATGCGGAACTGCTGGCCGACGTCTACATCAACCTGACGCGCGGGCAGGACCCGTTGCTGATCTCTGACGAAGAAAGCGACACCAAGTCCGGCATTCGTGTGGCGCCGATCGATCTGAGCGCGCTGGTCTTGCAGGTGCTCACCGCCAGCGAACAGGAACTGTCGTTGCACGAGGAGACGCTGGCCCATATCGACAAAGCCAGTGGTGGAAAAACAATTTGGCGAATTGAGTCTTCGGTCGAAAAAAGCTGTGCAATAATCATGGGCTTGTCGCAAGACAACACGGGTGATTAGCTCAGCGGTAGAGCACTGCCTTCACACGGCAGGGGTCACATGTTCGATCCATGTATCACCCACCACATCAACCCCTGCAGGCTTTGTCTGCAGGGGTTTTTTGTTGCCTGCTTCGCGATGGATGGGGCCTCGCCGGATGCCCGCCACCAACGCGTTCTGCCCGCTGCGTTCGGCCACAATCGATGGTTTCGATTCCCGAGGCCGCCCGATGCTCACCTTTCACAATCCCCTGCACAACGCCCATGCCCCGGTGCATGAGTTCTTTCGCGGCGAACGGGTGCCGTGCTTCGAGAAGCCATCGCGCCAGGATTATTTGGAGCAGCGTCTCAAAGAGTGCGGCCACGCGCTCCTGGCACCCAATGTCGACAGCGCTGCCGTGTTGAAGCAAATTCATGCGGAGCGGTATCTGTCGTTCCTGCAGACCGCGTGGCAGCAGTGGCTGGCGCAAGACCCGGCGAATGCCGCTGTGCAGCCGTTTCCCTCCGTGTGGCCGGTTCGCACCTTGCGGTCGGACATCGAACCCGCGAATTTCACGGCGCGCTATGGTCTGTATTCCATGGACAACGGGACTCCGCTGGCCGAAGGCACCTGGGCCGCGGCCAAGGCGGGCGCGGACGCGGCTGCCAGTGCCGCGTCCGCGGTGGCCAGCGGTGCCGCGGGTGCATCGTTTTGCGTGACGCGGCCGCCCGGCCACCATGCGGGGCCGGACTTCATGGGAGGCTACTGTTTCCTCAACAATGCGGCCGTCGCAGCCCAGACGCTGCGCAACTCCGGCATGCCTCGCGTGGCGGTGCTCGATGTGGACTACCACCACGGCAATGGCACCCAAAGCATTTTTTACGAGCGTTCGGATGTGCTGTTCATCAGCATCCATGGCGACCCAATGACTGAATACCCTTTTTATCTGGGCCATGCGGACGAGACCGGCCACGGCGCCGGAGCAGGCTTCAACCTGAATCTTCCGTTGCCCGCCGGCACCGGGTTCGACGCATGGTTTGCCGCATTGGAAAAGGCCTGCGTGGCCATCCTGGCTTACGGGCCGCAGGCGGTGGTGGTCTCCCTGGGCTTGGATACGTTCGAGGGGGATCCCATCTCGCGCTTCTCCTTGGCATCCCGGGACTTTTCTCGGATCGGGCAGCGCTTGGCACAACTGAACCTGCCGACCGTGTTCGTGCTGGAAGGCGGCTATGCCGCCGCAGAGCTGGGTCTCAACGCAGTGAACGTGATCGATGGGTTCGAAGCGCAAGGCAGGCAGTCATCATGATCGAGTCGGTGGATTGCGTCGTCGTTGGCGCGGGGGTGGTGGGCCTGGCCGTTGCGCGCGCCCTGGCCCTGCGGGGCCGCGAGGTGCTGGTGCTCGAAGCCGCCAATGCGATTGGCACGGGAACCAGCTCCCGCAACAGCGAAGTGGTGCATGCGGGGATCTACTACCCCCCAGGATCGCTCAAGGCCCGGCTGTGCGTGCAGGGCCGCGACATGCTCTACGCGTATTGCGAGGCAAGGGGCATCGCGCACCGGCGCTGCGGCAAGCTGATCGTTGCCACGTCGGACGAGCAGCGGGCATCGCTGGAAAGCATCCAGCAAAAGGCGCATGCCAATGGCGTCACCGACCTGCAATGGCTGACGCGGGAGCAGGCCCGGGCGTTGGAGCCGGCGCTGGAATGCGTGGCCGCATTGCTGTCGCCCAGCACCGGCATCGTGGACAGCCATGCCTTCATGCTCTCGCTCCAAGGCGATCTGGAGAACCAGGGTGGCATCGTGGCACTGAATTCGCCTCTGGCGCATGCAGTACTAGGGGGTGATGCTATCGTTTTGGAAGCGAGCGACGGTACGCGCTTGGGTGCCCGCACGCTGGTGAATGCCGCAGGCCTGCAGGCGCCCGATCTGGCCAAGCGGTTCCATGGCCTCGATCCGCGCCATGTGCCAACGGCCCGGTACGCGAAGGGCAGTTACTTCACGTTGACGGGTGCATCGCCGTTTTCCCGCTTGATCTACCCCGTTCCCGAAGCGGCTGGCCTGGGCGTGCACCTGACACTGGACATGGGACACCAAGCCAAGTTCGGTCCCGACGTGGAGTGGGTGGGCTCGGCCGACGACCTGTCGGTCGATCCTGCGCGCGGCGAGGCGTTCTATGCGGAGGTTCGCCGGTACTGGCCCGGCCTGCGGGATGGCGCTCTGGTGCCTGGCTATGCAGGCATTCGGCCCAAGATCCACGGGCCGGGCGAGCCCGCAGCGGACTTTTGCATCCAAGGCCCTGAAACGCATGGCATGGGTGGGCTCATCCAGCTGTTCGGCATCGAGTCGCCAGGCCTTACCAGTGCGCTGGCTTTGGGCGAGCATGTCGCAGATCAAGTCTCCCGCTGACTTTCTCATCCAAGCGGCCATGGCCTACGGCCGTATGTAAAGCGTGTGACTAAGATGGGGCATCCTCCTACAGCCCGGCTGTATGGGGCGGATTACCTTTATTCCATGCTATGAAAGGCTCTTCATGACTTCTGCATCCAACACGCTTTCTTCCGCGCAAAACGAACTGGAAAAGCTGGTCTCTGACTTGCGTGGCCTTTTGTCCAGCAAGGACCTGGACAGCGTTCCGGAAATCAAGCAACTGCGCCAGCGCCTGGACGATGGCATCCACTCGGTGCGTGACTCCGCTGTGCGCGCTGCCCAGGATGCCGCCTACCAAGCCAAGGAAGCCGCCCGCGCCGCTGACCAATACGCCCATGACGAACCTTGGCGTGTGGCCACCGCTGCCCTGGCAGCAGGTGCCTTGGTCGGCTTCCTGCTGGCTCGCCGCTGATCCCCATTAAAAACAATGACCTGATGGCTCAAGAGAGGCTCGCATGAATTGGTTGGCACTTCTGGGATTGGACGGCTGGGTTGCGCGATGGCGCGCTGCCGTCATCGAAGGGGCCATTGCTGCGGAAGACCGGCTGGATCTGGTGAGGCTCGAATGGGCCGAACAGAAGCGGCGCTTGGGCTTGATGGTCATGCTGGTGGTTGCCGTGGGCGGTCTCACGGTCGTCACCCTGGTGCTCGCGTCACTCGCCGTGCTGGTGCAATTTTGGGATTCACCCCAGCGCACGATGGTGGGCTGGCTGGTGGCGGGCACCTGGCTGGTGCTGTGGGCCGGTGCCTTGATCGGATTGATCTCCGTGGCCAAGCAGGCGGGCAACGCTTTCGTGCTGACGCGGCAAGAACTGGCCCAGGATTGGCGTGATATCAAGGAAAGGCTCTGAACCCATGACTTCCACATCGCAAGATGGATCCGCTTCCTTGAGCGATCGCCAGCAAAAGGTTTTAGAGCGCATCGCCATGCAACGTCAGCGCGTGCGCGCACGGCGCGCCGCTCGATCGCAGGCCATGCAGGTGCAGGCCGCACAAGACCAACGGCAAGCTGCTGACTCAGACACTTCGATGACCATCCGGCTGCTCGCCTTCGCGCGATCGCACCCGGCCGCTGTTGCCGTGGTGGCCGGACTGGCAGTAGTGGCGGGGCCTGCGCGGCTGATTCGGTGGGCAGGTCTGGCCATGCCGCTGATCATGCAGATGCGGCGTTGAGGCCGCGCGTTGCACGCGTCGCAAACCTGAAAAGCGTGGAACATTCAAAGGACCCTCCTGGGTCCTTTTTGCATTGGCTTCAACGCATTGGCTTCAGCGCATGGCCTTGATCGCCCGGGCTGCCTGCGGAACCAGCGAAGGGCCTTGGTAGATCAGGCCGGTGTAGATCTGCACCACATCGGCGCCCGCCTTGATCTTGCTCACCGCGTCGTCCGCACTCAGAATGCCGCCCACGCCAATGATCGGAAATTGCGGCCCCAGTGCCTGCCGCAATTGGCGGATCACCCGATTGCTGGCTTCCAGCACCGGCGCGCCGCTGAGCCCGCCAGTTTCCTCTGCATGCTGCATTCCCTTGACGGCATCGCGGGCGATCGTGGTGTTGGTGGCCACGACGCCATCCATCCCGTGGCGCTGCAGTGTGGCCGCAATCAGCTCAACCTGGGCCGCGTCCAGATCGGGGGCGATCTTGACGAACACCGGTACGCGGCGCGGAGCGCCCTGTGCGTTGGCATGGCGCTGGGCAAGGGCTTCTCGCCGCTCGGCGATGGCGCCCAGCAGTGCATCCAGGGCCTCATCGCTCTGCAAGGCGCGAAGGTTTTGTGTGTTCGGTGAACTGATGTTCACCGTGACGTAGTCCGCGTGGGGATAGACGCCGTCCAGACAGGTTAAGTAGTCCGCAGTGGCATTCTCGATCGGCGTGGTGGCGTTCTTCCCGATGTTCAATCCCAGCAACATGGGGTGTTTGCGCGCCTGGGTGCGAAAGCGCGCCTGCTGCACGTTGTGCAGGAAAGCGTCGAGCCCTTCGTTGTTGAACCCCAAGCGGTTGATGAGCGCGTTGGCCTGCGGCAGCCGGAACATGCGTGGCTTGGGGTTGCCCGGCTGGCCCTTGGGCGTGACGGTGCCAACCTCGACAAAACCGAAGCCCATGGCACCCAATGCGTCGATACAGCGGGCGTTCTTGTCCAGGCCCGCGGCCAACCCGACCCGGTTGGGAAAGGTCAGGCCGGCCAGCGTCACGGGATCGTCCACGGTGTCGTTGCACCAGGCCCATTGCAAGGGCGTGCGTTGGCCGCGCGACAGCATGTCCATGGTCATGTCGTGGGCGGCTTCGGCATCCATGCCGAAAAGAAGAGGACGGGCGAGGGCGTAGGGGATCAAGGACATGGGGATAATTCGGTGAACTACTCCCGATTTTCCCCCATGACGACACCCTCACCCCTCACCCAAGAAGAACTCAAGGCCCTGGTCGGCCAGGCGGCCCTGCAATACGTCGTGCCTGGCGAGATCGTCGGCGTCGGCACCGGCTCCACGGTGAACCATTTCATCACTGCCCTGGCCACCATCAAAGAGCGCATCCGGGGTGCCGTGTCCAGCTCCGAAGCCAGCACCCAGCGGCTGAAAGCCTTGGGGATCCCCGTGTTCGATGCGAACGAAGTCGAGTCCCTGGCGGTCTACATCGACGGCGCCGACGAGATCGACGGCCAGGGCCACATGGTCAAGGGCGGCGGCGCCGCGCTCACGCGCGAAAAGATCGTGGCGGCGCTGGCCCGGCAGTTCGTGTGCATTGCCGACGAGTCGAAGCGGGTGGATGCCTTGGGCCAGTTTCCGCTGCCCGTGGAAGTGATTCCCATGGCGGCACAGCAGATTGCCCGCCGCTTCGCGGCCCTGGGCGGCCAAGCCACGCTGCGCCAGAAAGACGGCGCGCCTTTGGTGACGGACAACCAGCAGCACATTCTGGATGTGCGTGGTTTGCGCATCACCGATCCACTGGCTTTCGAGTCGGAGGTGAACCAATGGCCGGGCGTCGTGACCGTGGGTGTGTTCGCGCACCAGAAGGCCCATGTGTGCCTGCTGGGCACGGCGCAGGGCGTGCGCACCGTTCAATACTGAACACCCTCAGGGCCGGGCAGCCGCCGGCCTGATGGCTCGGTACCGAATGGCACTGCAGACCGTATTGCAATCTGCGGGAGTGACGCCGCGCCCGGTCTGCAGTGCCGGATGTTGCGTCAGAACGTGATGCCTGCCGGGTTGCTTGGCGTTCTGCCACCATTGCCGCTCGGTGCGGCGGGGCGTGGTGCTTCCGCCGGCGCGGCAGGTGCCGCCGCCGCTGCGGGGGTTGCCGGCTTGGCGGCGACCATCGGTGCCGCGGGGGCGCGGCGATAGCTCGGCGGCAGCTGCGATTGCTTGGGGTAGCCTGCCGCGTCGAGGTACTGCATCCACTCGCTGTCCGAAAAGCCGACGAGCTGTTGCGAGCCGATGGTGCCGAACGGCAGGTTGGTCGAGCCGCTGAGGCGCTTGAGCGCATCGGCATCTTCTTCGGTGTTCACCGTGCGTTCGGTGAATGGTACGCCGCGGTTCACCAGCAGGTTGCGCGCGCTCACGCAAGGCGCGCAGTCATTGCCGGTGTAGAGCGTGACCGGAAAACGGGTGGCGACCTGCTGCAGTTCATAAGGCAGGGCCGGGCCGCTGGCACGGCCGCCGCCCACTTGGGCCGGCGGCGTCTTGGCATCGGGCGCGCGGTCCGAGAAGGTCACTTTTCCATCGGGGCCGACGATGCGGTACACCTGCTGCGCCTGGGCGGGCAGGGCGGTCACGGCCAGGAAGGTCGAAGCCAGCGCGAGGGCAAGGAGCGGTTGCTTCATGTCGTAGGACTCCAAAGGGAACGGTCTCGGGTATCGATGGGCTCAGGCGTTGCCGGCCATGCCTTGGTGGCGCAGCAGCGCATCTAGGCTGGGCGCGCGGCCGCGGAACGCCTTGAACGACTCCATGGCCGGGCGGCTGCCGCCCGCTTCCAGAATGGCCTGGCGGTAGCGGCGCCCGGTCTCGGCGCTGGGCAGGCCGTCCGCACCGGCCGTCTCCTCGAACGCGGCGTAAGCGTCCGCGCTGAGCACTTCGGCCCATTTGTAGCTGTAGTAGCCTGCGGCATACCCGCCTGCGAAGATGTGGCTGAAGGTGTGGGCGGTGCGGCTGAAGGCCGGCGGCGTCAGCACCGACACCTCGCTGCGGACCTGGGCCAGCAGGGGCATGAAGTCCTGCGACGGGTCGTGCGAGGTGTGCAGCAGCATGTCGAACAGCGCGAATTCGATCTGCCGCAGCGTGCCCATGCCGCTCTGGAAATTCTTCGCCGCGATCATCTTGTCGAACAGCGCGCGCGGCAGCGGCTCGCCAGTTTCCACATGGGCGGTCATGTGCTTGAGCACGTCCCACTCCCAGCAGAAGTTTTCCATGAACTGACTGGGCAACTCGACCGCATCCCATTCGACGCCGCTGATGCCCGAGACATCGCGCTCGTTGATCTGGGTGAGCATGTGGTGCAGGCCGTGGCCGAACTCGTGGAACAGCGTGATGACGTCGTCGTGCGTCAGCAGCGGCGGCGCGCCGTTCACGCCTTCAGCGAAGTTGCACACCAGGTGCGCCACGGGGGTTTGCAGCTTGCCCGTGTCGGGGCGCAGCCAGCGGGTGCGCACATCGTCCATCCAGGCGCCGCCGCGTTTGCCGTTGCGCGCCGGCTGGTCCAGGTAGAACTGGCCCACGAGCTCGGTGCCGCGCTCGATGCGGTAGAACTCCACGGCCGGGTTCCAGACGGGCGCGCTGTCGCGGCGAATGGCCACTTCGAACAGCGTCTCAACGATCTTGAACAGGCCGGCCAGGGCTTTGGGCGCGGTGAAATACTGTTTGACCTCCTGCTCGCTGAAGGCGTAGCGCGCTTCCTTGAGCTTCTCGGAGATGTAGGGCCAGTCCCAGGCCTGCGGATCGGCAATGCCGAGATCCTTCGCGGCGAACTCGCGCATGTCGGCGACGTCTTTTTCGGCGTAGGGCCGGGCACGGCGGGCCAGGTCACGCAGGAAGTCGATCACCTCCTGGGGCGATTCGGCCATCTTGGCGACGACCGACACCTCGCCGAAATTGGCGTAGCCCAGCAGTTGCGCCTCTTCTTTGCGCAGTGCGAGGATCTCGCTGATGAGGGCGCTGTTGTCGAAGCGTTTGGCATCGCCTTCGGCCTGGTCCGAGGCGCGGGTGACATAGGCGCGGTACAGCGTTTCGCGCAAGGCGCTGCTGCGGGCGAACTGCATCACCGGCAGGTAGCAAGGCATCTTGAGGGTGAGCTTGTAGCCGGCCTTGCCCTCGGCTTGCGCGGCGGCCAGTGCGGCCTGCTTCACGTCTTGGGGCAGCCCGTCGAGCTCGTCTTCCCGGACGTAGTAGGCGAAGGCGTCGGTGGCGTCGAGCGCGTTTTCGCTGAACTTCTGGCTGAGTTCCGCCTGGCGTTCCTGGATCTGCGCGAATCGTTCGCGCGCCGGGCCCTGCAGCTCGGCGCCCGACAGCACGAAGTTGCGCACGGCGTTGCGCAAGGCCTGGCGCTGCTCGGTGTTCAGCGTCTGCGGATCGATGGCCTTGTACTTGGCGTACAGGCGTTCATCGGCGCCCAGGCGGGTCCAGAACTCGGTGACGCGGGGCAGGGCCTCGTTGTAGGCCGCGCGCAGTTCGGGGGTGTCGGCCACGCTGTTGAGGTGGCTCACCGCGCCCCAGGAGCGCCCCAGCGCTTCGGTCGCGACATCCAGCACCTGGGCAATCGATTCCCATCGCGCCGGAAAGTCGGGCGCCGTGACGGTTTCCAGCGCCGCGCTCGCACGTTGCAGCAGCACATCGACCGCCGGAGCCACGTCGCTGGGCTGGATGCGGTCGAACAGGGGGAGGTCGGAGGGGGCGAGGAGGGGATTGCTCATGCGCGGATAGATGGCGTTGGATGGGTCAGGTTCAAGCCGGCCGTGGCAGCAAAAATGGTCAGGCGGCTGCGCGCTCCGCGGCTTCGAGCGTGTTGACGAGCAGCATGGTGATGGTCATGGGGCCGACGCCGCCGGGCACGGGCGTGATCCAGCCGGCCACCTCGCTCACGCCGGCGAAGTCCACGTCGCCGCAGAGCTTGCCTTCGTCGTTGCGGTTCATGCCCACGTCGATCACCACCGCGCCGGGCTTGACCATGTCGGCCGTGAGCACGTTGCGCTTGCCCACGGCGGCCACGATCACGTCCGCCTGAAGGGTCTGCGCTTTCAAATCTTGCGTGGCGCTGTGGCACACGGTCACGGTGGCGTTCTTTTGCAGCAGCATGAGCGCCATCGGCTTGCCCACGATGTTGCTGCGGCCGATGACCACCGCATGCTTGCCCTGCAGCGAGTAGCCGATGGATTCGAGCATCTTCATGCAGCCATAGGGCGTGCAGGGCCAGAAACCGGGCATGCCGGTCATGAGCGCGCCGGCGCTGGCGATGTGAAAGCCGTCCACGTCCTTGGCGGGCGAGATCGCCTCGATGACCTTCTGCGCGTCGATGTGCGCGGGCAGCGGCAACTGCACCAGGATGCCGTGGATGGCCGGGTCGTTGTTCAGTGCCTCGACGCGGGCGAGCAGCTCGGCCTCGCTCATCGTGGCATCGTACTTTTCCAGCACCGAATGCAGCCCGCTGTCCTCGCAGGCCTTGACCTTGTTGCGCACGTAGACCTGGCTGGCAGGGTTGTCGCCCACCAGCACCACGGCCAGGCCGGGGACGGTGCCGCGCGCTTTCAGGGCAGCGGCGCGCTGGGCCACTTCGGTGCGCAGTTGGCGGGAGAGGGCGTTGCCGTCGATCAGTTGGGCTGTCATTCGTCGAGAAACTCAGGTTGGCAATGAAAACGGCTGCCTGCCGGCGGTTTGATTGTGCTGGCAGCTATCAAATCAGGAGCAATCAGCCTTTGGGCGCATTCTGGCGAGGGCGATCTTGAGCAGGTCGGCCACGGTGTTGGCGTTCAGCTTTTCCATGATGTTGGCACGGTGCGCCTCCACGGTCTTGATGCTGATGCCCAGGTCGTCGGCGATCTGCTTGTTCAGGCGGCCGGCGACGATGCGCTCCAGCACCTGGGCTTCACGGCCGGTGAGCTTGGACAGCAGGGCGTCGCGGCTGGCGGCCTGCTGGTGGCCGGCGAACGATTCGCGCGCCCGGTCGAGCATGCGGTCCACCAGGCCCACGAGCTCTTCCTCGTTGAACGGCTTCTGGATGAAATCGAGCGCGCCTTTCTTCATGGTGTTCACGGCCATGGGCACGTCGCCGTGGCCGGTGATGAAGACGACGGGCAGGGGGGACTTGCGTTCGAGGAGCCGGTCCTGCAGTTCCAGGCCGGTCATGCCGCCCATGCGGATGTCCACGATGAGGCAGGCGACTTCGCGGGGGTCGTAGCGCGAGAGGAAGGATTCCGCCGAATCAAAGCAGCGCACCCGATAGTCCTTGCCTTCCAGCAACCACTGCAGGGAGTCGCGGACGGCTTCGTCGTCATCCACGACGTAGACGGTGCCTTTTTTCGGAATCAAGCTCATGCAGGGGTCCTTGGATGTGATGCGTTTGCTACAGAATTCGTAGTGGCATCCGCAGGCTGCGCCAGCGGAAGCCAGAAGGAGAACCGGCAGCCGGTGACCTCCGGGCCATTGTAGAGGTTCTCCGCCTGCATCCTCCCCTGGTGGGACTCGACGATGCTGCGGCACAGGTTCAGGCCCATGCCCATGCCTTCCTGCTTGGTGGAGAAGAAGGCCTCGAACAGATGCTCCAGCACTTCGGGGGCCAGACCCTTGCCGGTGTCCTGCACCGTGAACTCGATCACCTCGCGGCCTTCGAGCTGGCGGGGAACGACACGCAGCTCCACGCTGCGCCGGGGCGGCGGGCGCTGGGCGTGCTCGATGGACTCGGCGCCGTTCTTCATCAGGTTGACCAGCACCTGCTCGATCAGGATGGTGTCGGCCATCACCTGGGGCAGCCGCGCCGCCACGTAGTGGGTCAGGCGCACGTTGTGCCGGCGCAGTTCGATGTCGGCCAGCTCGACCGCCTCGCTGACCATGGTGTGGACGTCCGCCAGGGCGCGGTTGGGCTCGCTGCGCTTCACGAAGGCGCGGATGCGCTGGATGATCTGCCCCGCGCGCTGCGCCTGGTGGGCGGTCTTTTGCAGCGCGGACAGCAGCGCCTCTTCGGTGATCTGCCCGCTTTCGATGCGCGAGACCATGCCGCTGCAGTAGTTGCTGATGGCGGTGAGCGGCTGGTTCAGTTCGTGCGCCACGCTGGAGGCCATCTCGCCCATGGTGATGAGCCGGCTGACCGACTGGGCGCGCTCGGCCTGCCGCGCGGCCTGTTCCTCGGCCTGGCGGCGCGGCGTGATGTCGGTGGCGATCACCATCTGGGCCAGTCGTCCGTCCACCCAGTTCAGGTAGCGCGATCGCACTTCGAGCCACTTGCCCAGGTCCGGCAGGTAGATCTCGGCGTTTTCGGAGCGGGCGCTGGTGAGCGGGTCGGTGGGCAGGCCCATCAGGCCGTCCTCGTCGTCCATCCCGCGCGCGCTGGCGGTGGTGGAGGGCAGCACGCCCGCCTGCGCGACCAGTTGCAGGTGCCCGCCCGTCTGGGAGCCGAACCACTGTCGGTACAGCTTGTTGGCGAACAGCAGTTCCTCGCTGCCCAGCGGCGCGACCGACACCGAGGCATCGAGCGACTCCAGCACGATGGTGAAGCGCTCGTGCGATGCGGACAGCTGCTCGCGCACGCGGTTGGGCTCGGTGATGTCGGTCATCGACGTCATCCAGCCGGTCTGGTGGCCATGGGCGTCGATCAGGGGCGAGACATACAGGCGCGCGTCGAACAGCGTACCGCTCTTGCGCTTGACCCGCACCTGGAACCCGCCCAGCGTGACCTTGCCGCTCAGCTCGTCGCGCAGCTTGGCGTGCAGCGCCTCGTGGTCGCTCTCGGGCCAATAGGTGTAGGGCGGCGACTGGCCGACCAAATCGGCCTCGTTCCAGCCCGTCATCTGGCAGAACGCGGCGTTCACGTAGGTGATGCGCCCCTGCATGTCCAGGGCGCGCATGCCGGTGAGGATGGAGTTTTCCATCGCCCGGCGGAAATTGGTTTCGGCCACCAGCGCCTGCTGGGCCTGCATGCGCCGGCGCGTGTGGCGCCAGGTGGCGATCAGCAGCCAGGCCGTCATGGCGCTCAGCGTGCCCACCAGCCAGAACAGCCCGCTGCCCACCACGCCGAGCGAGGTGCGGTAGGCCTGCGCGCGCAGCACGAGGCCGTTGCCCACGGGCGAGACCGGCACCTCGTATTCGTTGGCGCGCGCCGTCCACGGCAGCAGCCCGGAGGCGCTGCGCGGCGTGAGCGCGCTGCCCGCCAGCACCTGGTCGCGCCCATCCAGCATGGTGACGGCGTAGCGCGCCAGCACCTCGGTCGGCGTGCCGTAGCGCAGCAGGCTGTCGATGGAATATTCCGCCAGCACCACGCCGGTGAATTTGCCCTGCGCGGCCAGCGGCACCTGCAGCTGCAGCAGCGGGGCGGTTTCGCCTTCGGTGCCGTTGGGCTGGGCGTACACGGGCTGCTGCAGGTCCCGGGCGAGGCTGAAGGTATCGGCGGTGTCGCCGTTCTTGAGCACCTCGCCCGCCACGCGCAACTGGCCGCTGGTGACGGTGGGCGCCGCATGGCTGGCGCGGATGCGGCGGCGGTCGTCGATCCAGCTGATGGCCTGCAGTTCAGGGTACTGGCTGATGAGGCCCTCGGCACGCGCCACGAAGTCGGCGCGCTCCAGGTCCTGGTTGGAGAGGTCGCGCGCGATGCGCATGATCTGCTCCTGCCGCTCCAGCAGGCGCAGCCGCACGCGCTGCTGCGCGTATTCCACGTCGCGCTTGAGGGCTTCCTGCTCTCGCTCGCCTTCTTCCATGCGCAAATACCAGAACGCCGCCACGATGGCCGCCAGGAACATCAGCACGGCGGCCAGTGGCGCGAGGGCCGCGAAGCGGTCCTGGCGGGTGGGGGAGAGGCTGCGCCACCAGGTGCGCCACCAGCGCACGGGGGCGACCACAGCGGGCCCGATGGCGGGGGGCGGAGAAGGCGGACGTTCCATGGGCGGAGTGTAGGGGAGCACTGGAGGCCTTCTTACGGTATGAAAAATGTGCACTTGCAGCAATATTTTGCATTATGAAAATGAAAAGCACAATTTGAAATACCAAAAAAATATGAGACACTCGCCCGAAATTTCCAACGCCAGCACCCATAAAGGAGACAGGCATGTCAGCTCAGACCGACCCCCAGGCCGGAAACCCGGCGTCGTCCACCCCCGACACCGACCAGCAGGAAACCCGTGAATGGATGGATGCGCTGAGCGCCGTCATCGACAAGGAAGGTGCAGAGCGCGCCCACTTCCTGATCGAGCAACTGCTCGAACATGCCCGCCAAAGCAGCATCGACCTGCCTTTCTCCGCCAACACCGGCTACGTGAACACCCTGGAGTCGAACCAGGAAGCCCGTTGCCCCGGCAACCTTGAAATCGAAGGCCGCCTGCGCGCCTACATGCGCTGGAACGCCATGGCCATGGTCGTCAAGGCCAACCGCCACCATCCGCCCGAAGGCGGCGACTTGGGCGGCCACATCGGCTCGTTCGCCTCGCTGGCCAACATGTTCGGCGCCGGCTTCAACCACTTCTGGCATGCCGAGAGCGAAAACCACGGCGGCGACCTGCTGTACATCCAGGGCCACGTGTCGCCCGGCATCTACGCCCGCGCCTACCTGGAAGGCCGCCTGTCCGAAGAGCAGCTGCTCAACTTCCGCCAGGAAGTGGACGGCAAGGGCCTGTCCAGCTACCCGCACCCCAAGCTGATGCCCGAGTTCTGGCAGTTCCCCACGGTGTCGATGGGCCTGGGCCCGTTGATGGCGATCTACCAGGCGCGCTTTCTCAAGTACCTGCATGCCCGTGGCATCGCCAACACCGAAAACCGCAAGGTCTGGGTGTTCTGCGGCGACGGCGAGATGGACGAAGTCGAATCGCTGGGCGCCATCGGCCTGGCCGCGCGCGAGAACCTCGACAACCTGATCTTCGTCATCAACTGCAACCTGCAGCGCCTGGACGGCCCGGTGCGCGGCAACGGCAAGATCATCCAGGAGCTGGAGAGCGAGTTCCGCGGCTCCGGCTGGAACGTCATCAAGCTGCTGTGGGGCAAGGGCTGGGACGACCTGCTGGCGCGCGACAAGGACGGCGCGCTGCGCAAAATCATGATGGAGTGCAACGACGGGGACTACCAGTCGTTCAAGGCCAACGACGGCGCCTACGTGCGCAAGCACTTCTTCGGCCGCGATCCGCGCACGCTGAAGATGGTCGAGCACATGAGCGACGACGAGATCTGGAACCTGCGCCGCGGCGGCCACGATTCGCAGAAGGTCTACGCCGCCTTCCACGCCGCCAACGAGCACAAGGGCCAGCCCACCGTGCTGCTGGTCAAGACCGTCAAGGGCTTCGGCATGGGCAAGATCGGCGAGGGCAAGAACACCGTCCACCAGACCAAGAAGCTCGGCGACGAAGACATCAAGGCCTTCCGCGACCGCTTCAACATCCCGATTCCGGACAGCCAGATCGCCGACCTGCCGTTCTATAAGCCGGCCGACGACACTCCCGAAATGAAGTACCTGCACGAGCGCCGCAAGGCCCTCGGCGGCTACCTGCCCAAGCGCCGCGTGAAGGCCGACGAAAGCTTCACCGTGCCCGCGCTGGAAACGTTCAAGGCCATCCTCGAGCCCACGCCCGAAGGCCGCGAAATCTCCACCACGCAAGCCTACGTGCGCTTTCTCACGCAGTTGCTGCGCGACCAGGCCCTGGGCCCGCGCGTGGTGCCCATCCTGGTAGACGAGGCCCGCACGTTCGGCATGGAAGGCCTGTTCCGCCAGATCGGCATCTACAACCCGCACGGTCAGCAGTACACCCCGGTCGACAAGGACCAGGTCATGTACTACAAGGAAGACAAGGCCGGCCAGATCCTGCAGGAAGGCATCAACGAAGCCGGCGGCATGAGCAGCTGGATCGCGGCCGCCACTTCGTACAGCACCAACAACCGCATCATGGTGCCGTTCTACGTGTACTACTCGATGTTCGGCTTCCAGCGCATCGGCGACCTGGCCTGGGCGGCGGGCGACATGCAGGCGCGCGGCTTCCTGCTGGGCGGCACCTCGGGCCGCACCACGCTGAACGGCGAAGGCCTGCAGCATGAAGACGGCCACAGCCACATCCTGGCTGGCACCATCCCCAACTGCGTGAGCTACGACCCGACGTTCGCCCACGAAGTCGCGGTGATCATGCACGACGGCATGAAGCGCATGGTCGAGCGCCAGGAAAACGTCTTCTACTACCTCACGCTGCTGAACGAAAACTACCCGATGCCCGGCCTGCAGCCCGGCACCGAAGAGCAGATCATCAAGGGCATGTACCTGTGCAAGCAGGCGCCGGCCCTCAAGAAGGACGCCCCCACCGTGCAGCTGCTGGGCAGCGGCACCATCCTGCGGGAGTCGTTCTTCGCGCAGGAACTGCTGGAAAAGGACTGGGGCGTGGCCGCTTCCGTGTGGAGCTGCCCGAGCTTCAACGAGCTGACCCGCGACGGCCAGGACGCCGACCGCTGGAACCTGCTGCACCCCACCGAAACGCCGCGCGTGCCGTTCGTGGAGGAGCAGTTGTCCAAGACCACCGGCCCGGTCATCGCCTCCACCGACTACATGAAGGCCTACGCCGAGCAGATCCGCCCCTTCATCCCCAAGGGCCGCGCCTACAAGGTGCTTGGCACCGACGGGTTCGGGCGCAGCGACTTCCGCCGCAAGCTGCGCGAGCACTTCGAGATCAACCGCCACTACATCGTCGTGGCGGCGCTCAAGGGCCTGGCGGACGACGGTGTGGTGCCGGCGGCCAAGGTGGCCGAGGCGATCCAGAAGTACGGCATCAACACCGACAAGATCAACCCGCTCTACGCTTGAACACCGATCGGAGACGCACGGTGAACCCCCACGCTCATATTCATTCGCTGCCCCCCAAGGGGGCACATGCCTCCTTTGAGGCGGCTCGGCAGGAGGCATAAACATGGCATTGGTAGATATCCAGGTCCCGGACATCGGGGATTTCGACGAAGTGGGCGTGATCGAGTTGCTGGTCAAGCCCGGCGACACGGTCAAGGCCGAGCAATCGCTCATCACGGTGGAATCGGACAAGGCCTCGATGGAAATCCCGTCGAGCCA
>NZ_BAAJYS010000027.1:0-28064 GCF_057543315.1 Acidovorax sp. KPB24-07 | reverse complement strand
CGCCGTCATGGGCTCCTGGAAGACCATGCCGATGCGGCGCCCGCGGATGCGGCACAGCGCCGCCTCGTCCTGGCCCAGCAGCTCGGTGCCGTCGAAGTGGATGCTGCCGCGCGTGGTGGCGCGGTCCGGCAGCAGGCCCATCAGCGCCATGGCGGTGAGCGACTTGCCGCAGCCCGACTCGCCGATCAGGCCCAGCGTCTCGCCGCGTTCGAGCGTGAAGCCCACGCCCCGCACGGCATCGGCCGGGCCGCGGTGGGTTTGCAGCCGCACGTGCAGGTCGGAGACTTCGAGCAGGGGCATGGCGGGTGGGGTGTGGGCGTTGATGGCGTCAGCGCTGGCGCGACAGCCGTGGGTCGAGCAGGTCGCGCAGGCCGTCGCCCAGCAGGTTCAGCCCCAGCACCGCCAGCGCGATCGCCACGCCGGGCCACACGGCCAGCAGCGGCGCCTGGAACATCAGCGTCTGCGCCTCGCTCAGCATGCGGCCCCAGGACGGTTGCGGCGGCTGCGTGCCCAGGCCCAGGTACGACAGCGCGGCCTCGGCCAGGATGGCCAGCGCGAACTGGATCGTGGCCTGCACGATCAGCGCCGCCGCGATGTTGGGCAGCACGTGCTCCCGCGTGATGCGCCACGGGCCCTTGCCGCAGGCGCGTGCCGCCAGGATGAATTCGCGCGACCACACGGCATTGGCCGAGGCGCGCGTGACCCGGGCGAAGGTGGGAATGTTGAAGATGCCGATGGCGATGATCGAATTGACCACGCCCGCCCCGAACACGGCGGTGAGCATGATGGCCGAGAGAATCGCCGGGAACGCGAAGGTGAAGTCCGCCATCCGCATGATGAGCTCTTCCACCCAGCCGCGCCGCGCCGCCGCCAGCAGCCCGAGCGCCGTGCCGATGGACAGGCCGATGCCCACCGCGATCACCCCCACCAGGATGGAATTGCGCGCCCCCACCAGCAGCAGCGAGGCCACGTCGCGCCCGAACGCATCGGTGCCCAGCCAGTGCGCGGCCGAGGGGGGCAGCAGCTTGGCCTCCATGTCCATGTCGTAGGGCGAGCCGGGCGTCCACACGAAGGACACCAGCGCCGCCAGCACCAGCAGCAGCGACAGCACCGCGCCGATGGCGAAGCTGCGGTGGCGCAGCGCGCGGCGCAGGCCGGACGGCGCGGCCCCCGCTGCCGGGACGGGCTGGGAGGGCGTGGCGGGGGACGGGGGCATCACAGGTCGCTCGCTTTCACGCGCGGGTCGATGGCGGCATAGAGAAGGTCCACCACGAAGTTCACCACGATCACCATGGCCGCCAGCAGCATCACGCAGTTGCGCACCACGATCAGGTCGCGGTTGGCGATCGACTGGAAAATCAAGCGCCCCAGGCCCGGCAGGTAGAACACGTTCTCCACCACGATGGTGCCGGCCAGCAGGTTGGCGAACTGCAGGCCCATCACCGTCACCACCGGAATCATCGCGTTGCGCAGCACGTGGCCCCAGAGCGCCGCGCGGCGCGACAGGCCCTTGGCGCGGGCCGTGCGCACGAAGTCCTCGCGCAGCACCTCCAGCACCGACGAGCGGGTGATGCGCGCCAGGATCGCCGCCTGCACCACGGCCAGCGAGATCGCGGGCAGCAGCAGCGCCTTCAGCGCCTCAAGCGGGCTGCCGCCGCTGTCCTCGGTCCAGCCCGGAAAGCCGCCCGCCGAGAACCACTGCAGCTTCACCGAGAACAGCAGGATCAGCAGGATGGCGAACCAGAAATTCGGAATGGCGATGCCGATCTGCGCCAGCCCCATCACGCCCACGTCGCCCCAGCGGTTGTGGCGCGATGCCGCGTACACGCCCGCCAGCAGCGCCAGCACGGTGGTGATCGCCATGGCCATCAGCGCCAGCGGCACGGTGAGCGCCAGCCGCTCCAGAACCAGGTCCCGCACCGGAGTGCCGTAGGCGTAGCTGTCGCCCAGCTGGCCCGTGAGCAGCCCGCCCACCCAGTGGCCGTAGCGCTGCAGCGCGGGCTGGTCCAGCCCCAGCTTCGTCGCCAGGGCGGCCACGGCCTCGGGCGAGGCATCCGGTCCCATCAGCATCTGCGCCGCATTGCCGGGCAGGATCTCCAGCACCACGAACACGACCACCGACGCCCCTGCCAGCGTGGCGATGAGCGTGAGCAGCCGTTTGAGGAGGAAGGGTCCCATGGGATGGATCGGAAGGGCGCCGCAAGGCGTCCGGGCTGCCGAAAGGGGCAGGGCGGTGTGGGTGCAGCATAGCGGCAAACACCGTGCGGCGGTCGGAGGCGGGGCGCGTGCGGTGCACCGGTACCCGTTGCGGCGCGGGGCCGGATGGGCACGGCGCGGTGCGCGCGGGGATGGGGCAGGGGGGCAGACCGCCCCGCCTGCGCCAGGGACTTGCCAGGGCGGGGATAATCCTGGCATGACGTCCGCCCTCCGTGCCCTTGCGGCCTTTCGCGCGCCCCAGGCTTGTGCCAGGAGATCGCCATGGCTTTGATGATCACCGACGAGTGCATCAACTGCGACGTGTGCGAGCCCGAGTGCCCCAACCAGGCCATCTACCTGGGCGAGGCCATCTATGAAATCGACCCGGCCAAAATGCACCGAGTGCGTGGGCCATTTCGATGAGCCGCAGTGCGTGCAGATCTGCCCCGTGGCCTGCATTCCGGTCAGCCCGCAGCACGTGGAAAGCCGGGAAACCCTGTTCCAGAAGTACGAGCGCCTGCAAGCCGCGGCGGCCCAAGGCGCGGCGTCCTGATCCAGGCGGTTCCGTCTCCCACGCAAGAAGGTATTGCGCGGGCATCTCTCAAAATAGCAGTTAAACGCCGTCCGGCCGTGGCGGCTTGGGGCGCGGGGGCTTGGTAGTGTGCACCAGCAGCGTGGCCTTTTCCATGTCGCCCGCCAGCATCGCCGGGTGCGCCTTCAACGAATGGGCAATGCTGTCTTCGATCAGGGTGCGTTGGTCGGGCGACGGCTTCTTGAGCACCCAGTTCGCCACTTCCGCCTTGATGCCCGGGTGCCCGATCCCGATGCGCAGGCGCCAGTAATCCGCCGAGCCCAGTTGCGCATGGATGTCGCGCAGCCCGTTGTGGCCGGCATGGCTGCCGCCGCGCTTGAGCTTCACATGGCCCGGGGCGATGTCGAGTTCATCGTGCGCCACCAGGATTTCGTCGGGCTGGATCTTGAAGAACCGCGCCAGCGCCGCCACCGATTTGCCCGAGAGATTCATGAAGGTCTGGGGCTCCAGCAGCCAGACGCTCTGCCCATGCACGTTCGTGCGGGCGACAAGGCCGTAGTAGTTGCGGTCCGGCACCAGCGTGGTTTTCAGTTCGCGGGCCAGTGCATCGATCCACCAGAATCCGGCGTTGTGGCGGGTGGCGTCGTAGTCGGGCCCTGGGTTGCCCAGGCCCACAAACAGTTTGATCATGGTGTCCGCGATTATCCGTGTGTGCCCAAGAAAAACGGCCCACGCAGGTGGGCCGTTGGGAGCGGTGCCGCCGGAGCGGCCCGCCAGGAGGTTGCCTTCCGCCTGCCGCCGGGACGGCGACAGTTGGGGCGAAGATTACTTACTTCTTCTTGCCCTTGCCGCCCTTGGCGTCGGCGGCAGGTGCTGCGTCGGCAGCAGGTGCTTCCACTTCGACCACGGGGTTGGTCACGGACACCAGAACGGGGTTGTTCTGGCCGCCACGGATCACGGCGCTCACGCCGCGGGGCAGCTTGATGTCCTTCAGGTGCAGCGATGCACCCTTCTTCAGCTTGGTCAGGTCCACGGCGATGAATTCGGGCAGGTCAGAAGGCATGCACGACACGTCGAGTTCGTTCACGACGGGGTTGACCAGGCACTTGTCCACCTTCACGGCGTCGGATTCTTCAGCGCCGCTGTAGTGCAGTGGCACCTTCATGTGCAGCTTGGTCTTGGCATCCACGCGCTGGAAGTCGATGTGCAGCACGAGTTGCTTGTAGGGGTGGTATTGCACGTCACGCAGCAGCACCTTGGAGGTGGTGCCGGCCACTTCCATGTCCAGCACGCTGGAGTGGAAGGCTTCCTTCTTGAGGGCGTGCCACAGCGCGTTGTGGTCGATCTCGATCAGTTGGGGCTCGGCGGCACCGCCGTAGACGATGCCGGGCGTCTTGCCCGTGTTGCGCAGACGGCGGCTCGCACCCGTACCTTGCTTGGCGCGCTCAAAAGCGACGAAGTTCATGGTTAGCTCCTGTGAGGGCCGGCCGCGACCAGCTCGGCCCTGTTGAAAAAGACCCGTGCCACCTGGCAGCGGACCTGCTTGTGTTCCCGAACGAACAAACCTCCCGAAGGAGGTCTGCCATCCCTTCCGCCCCGAGGGCGGACGTCATCAGAAAAGGTTGTCCTGGTCCGAGAACAGACTCATCACCGACTCTCCCTTGGCGATGCGCTGGATCGTTTCTGCGATCAGCGGTGCCACGGAGAGCTGGCGAATCTTGGTGCATCCCTTGGCGGCTTCGCTCAAGGGGATGGTGTTGGTCACGACCACTTCGTCGAGTGCGGAGCCCTTGGCGATGCGCTCGATGGCCGGGCCCGAGAAGATGGGGTGCGTGCAATAGGCGTACACCTTTTTGGCGCCACGTTCCTTGAGCACTTCGGCGGCCTTCACGAGCGTGCCGGCGGTGTCGATCATGTCATCCATGATCACGCAGTTGCGGCCGTCGATCTCGCCGATCACGTGCATCACTTCCGATACGTTGGCCTTCGGGCGGCGCTTGTCGATGATGGCCAGATCGCAGTTCAACTGCTTGGCCAGGGCCCGTGCGCGCACCACGCCGCCCACATCGGGCGACACGACGATCAGGTCGTCGTATTGTTTCTGGCGCAGGTCGCCCAGCAGCACGGGCGATGCGTAGATGTTGTCCACGGGGATGTCGAAGAAGCCCTGGATCTGGTCTGCATGCAGGTCCATCGTCAGCACGCGGGCCACGCCCACGGCCTGCAGCATGTTGGCCACGACCTTGGCGGAGATCGGCACGCGGCTGGAGCGTGGACGGCGGTCCTGGCGGGCATAGCCGAAGTAGGGAATCACCGCGCTGATGCGTTCGGCCGAAGCGCGCTTGAGCGCATCGACCATGATCAGCAGTTCCATGAGGTTTTCGTTGGTCGGCGCGCAGGTCGACTGCACGACGAACACATCGCGGGCACGAACGTTCTGCTTGATTTCGACAGTGACTTCGCCGTCGGAGAAACGGCCTACGTCCACTGCACCCAGCGTGGTGCCGAGGTGCCGGGCAATATCCGCCGCCATCCCAGGATTGGCGTTGCCGGTGAAAACCATGAAGTCGGGGTGATTGGCTTGCATGAGCGACCCAGCAGTCTAAAAAAAAAGCCCGTGTGCGAAAGTATTTGGCAGGGGAAGAAGGATTCGAACCTTCGCATGCCGGAATCAAAATCCGGTGCCTTAACCAGCTTGGCGACTCCCCTACACAGGTCGATCACTGAAAGTAATCAACCGAAATCCTGATCTGAAGCCCATCCTGCCAGAGGATGAATCATCAAATTTTCACATGCCTTCACTTGCCACGCGCCGGGCGCGTCTTGCAAGTTCACTGCCTGTGGCATCTGCGCAAACACCGCACTTCCCGAGCCAGTCATTCGACCTTGCAACCCTTTCGATTCCAGCCACTGAAGGGCTTGACCGATCTCGGGACACAGTGCCTGAGCAACCGGCTGCAGATCGTTACTTCCAAATTGGTAGTGTGCTGCAGCAAAGCCTAAGATTGTAGCACAGCCAGAATCGCGTTTTAGGAAAGGGTTCGAAAAAATCGATTTCGTATCCAATCCCGCTTCTGGTTTGACCACCAGGAATTGTGTTCTTGGCAGTGCATGCGCTTTCTCAAGCGGGCGTATTGTCTCACCAATTCCTTCCACCCAAGCGTTATGGCCGCGTAAAAAAAAATGGCACGTCGGCGCCCAGCGACAGTCCGATGCGCTCCAGTTCCCCACGCGTTAGCTGCAGGTTCCACAATCGGTTGAGGGCCAGCAGGGTCGAGGCCGCATCGGACGAACCACCCCCCATGCCCGCCTGCGCCGGAATCCGCTTTTCAATGCCGATGTGCGCGCCCAGCGTGCATCCAGTGGCAAGCTGCAAAGCCGAGGCTGCGCGCACGCAAAGGTCTTGGGGAGGCAGCACCTCCGACAGGTCCTCCCGGGTGATTGCGCCGTCCTGACGTAGTTCGAAATGGAGCGTGTCACACCAATCGATCAGCATGAACACCGACTGCAGCAGGTGGTAGCCGTCGGCGCGTCGCCCTGTGATATGCAGAAAGAGGTTGAGCTTGGCCGGCGCCGGCACATCGTGCAAAGACCGCATGTGTGTCAGCGGTCCAGGGCAATGCGCAGTGTGGCGTGCGGCAAGGGGCTGCGACGGTGAGCGACGAGCCTGCCGCGGTCCATTCCGTCGAGTTCTGCCTCCCAGCCATCGACCGCGATGGGTTCGCGTTTGAGCCAGCCGAACAAGGCGGACACCGGCACCGTGCTGCCTGTCAGCTGCAGGACCAGCGCGTCCAGCGAGTCGGATCGTCGCGTTTCCGATCCATTGGTCAGTGTGGCCAGTCCGGGCGACCAAGCCAGCTTGGCCATCACATTGCCGAAGGGGTTGAGAAGCGTCAGTTCTCCTTGTTCAGGGGCGCCTCGCAATTCGAATGCCGCGTTCAACGGTTGTGCGGCGGGATCATCCACTTGCAGCGACAGCCGGCCGCTCCACGCATCGTTGGGCGCTGCGTCCTGCGTGACCATCCGGGCGTGCTGCGCACAACCCGCGAGGAGCAAAAAGGTCAGCGTTGCCAGCCAGGCGCTCCAAGCGGGCCAGGTGCTTTTGGCATTTGCGCGGTAGCGGCCATTGATCGCGGCGCGCCGCATCAAGGGTTGGCTCCGAGGCGCTTCAAAGTCTGGCGCAGGGTGTCGTTGTCCTTGTTCAGCCGCAGGCCTTCTTTCCAGACAGACGTCGCGCGGTCACGCTCTCCGAGTGACCACAGCACTTCGCCCAGATGGGCCGCAATTTCCGGATCGGGCTGTGCCTTGAATGCATCGCCGAGCAAGCGCGCGGCTTCTTTCCGATTGCCGAGCCGAAACTCGACCCAGCCAAGGCTGTCCATGATGAACGGGTCACCGGGCGCGTATTCCAGCGCCTTTGCAATCAGCTGCTTGGCTTCCGGCAGTCGGATGTCACGTTCCGCGAACGAGTATCCCAGGGCGTTGTAGGCATGGTGGTAGTCGGGCTGGCGGGCAATGATCTGCCGCAGCAATTTTTCCATGTCGTCCAACAGGCCCGCCTTTTCGGCCAGCATGGCTTGGTCGTAGACGAGTTCGTTGTCTTGCGGAGCCAAGGCGACGGCCTTGGCTTGGGCTTCATAGGCTTCCCGGTATTTCTGTGCATCGCGCAGCAGCTGGACCTCGGCGAGCAATTTCATTCGCTCTTCCTGGGGCGTCTTCGCAGGCAACGCGCGAATGAGCGCAAGGGCTTCGGGCAACTTGCCCTGGCGAGCCAGCAGGGACGCCTTGCGGCTTTGCACCGTCAGCAGTTCAGCAGAGTTCTCGATCCGGCCCAGCCAGGCCTCCGCTTCCGCCAGGTTGCCCCGCTTTTCTGCGATCTGGGCTTGCAGCAGGAATGCCTGCGTCATCGCACTTCGGCGCGGATCGCCCGCAGGCAGTGCCTCGAGGAGTTTCTGAAACTGCGTCAGGGACGCATATGCCTCATCGAGGCGGTTGGCCTGCAAGTGCAGGCTGGCTTTGACCAGCCAGGCTTCTGCCATGTCGGGCGTGCTCTGGGTCAGCAGATCCGCCTGTTTGGAGGCTTCCGCATAGCGCTGTGAGTCCAGCAGGGTGCGAACGTACACCATGCGGATTTCCGGCTTGGGCGTCCCGGCCAGATAGCGGGCAACCAATGGCTCTGCCTCTGGTTCGCCGGCTTCCAGCAGTTGCAGCGCCAGCAAGGCGACGCCTTCGGCTGGCGCATCCATGGTCTGGGCCTGGCGTGCGGCTTCCAGTCCACCCTTCTTGTCGCCCGCGGCCAGGCGCATTCGGCCGATGGTGATCCACGCGGAGGGGCCGGATGCCGGGTTGCTGAGCTGATCTGCCAGCGCCTGCTCGACGACCTTGGCGGCCATGGTCTTGTCGCTGGCCCGCCCGTACAACTGAGGAATGGCCTGGAGCGTCATGGCCCTGTCATTCGCAGGCGATTGATCCAGTTCCTGCTTGAGGAGGTCGGACGTCTCCTCGATGCGATTGAGCGCAATGAGGATCTGCAACACGTACCGGTTGGCCTCGCGCGACTGAGGCTGTGCACTTTTCCACGCCCTCGCTGCCGCCAGCGCATATTCAGCCGAGCGCGATTGCAGGGCAATTTCGACGGCCCGCCGATAAAGCTGGCCATCGCCGCTGCGGCGGGCCGCTTCCAGCATGAGCGAATAACCGGTGCCGGGATCGCCCCCCGTGGTGCTGATCTCTCCTAGCAGGATTTCATAGAACAGTTCTGCATCGAGCGCGGCGGCTGCATCGCTGGAAGTCTCCTGAGACGCTCGAAGCCCGGCTTGCGATGTCGGTGCTGGCGAATTTTGCGCCTGTGCAGAAAGAGTTCCCGTCACCATAGCGCATGCCAGGGTGATGGTCCAGAGTCGATGTGATTGCGCCATCAACCCATAATAATCCATGGTTCAACGTCTTTGTGGAGCGTGCAGGCATGCCTGAGTTGCCGGAAGTGGAAGTAACGCGACTCAGCATCGCGAAGGGGATTTCCGGCGCGGTAATCCAGTCGGTCACGGTGGGCAAACCATTGAGATGGCCACTTGGTTGCCCGCCCGAGGGGTTGATTGGCCGCACCGTCACGGCAGTGCGGCGCCGGGGCAAGTATTTGCTCCTTGACCTGGACGGAGGGCTTCTCCTGATCCATCTCGGCATGTCGGGGAGCCTGCGTCTGGGGCAAGCGCTGGAAGCGCGTGGTCCACACGACCATTTTGAAATGGAAACGACCTTGGGGACCCTGCGCCTGCGGGATCCTCGAAGATTCGGCGCAGTGGTTTGGGCGCAAGACGAGAGCGCCGAAGAAGCGAAGAAGCTGTTGGGTTCATTGGGAGTGGAACCCCTTTCCGATCTGTTCACCGTCGATGGTCTCTTTGCCGGTTTGCGTGCGAGCCGGGCGCCTGTGAAGCAGGTCTTGCTCAGCGGCAAAGTGGTGGTGGGGGTCGGAAACATCTACGCGTCGGAAGTGCTGTTCCTGGCGGGTATCCGCCCGACAGTGAAGTCATCGACCATCGGCTTGGCGCGGGTTCGCCGCCTGCACGCAGCCATTCGCGAGGTGCTGGCGCGCGCGGTGGAGCGCGGCGGCAGTACGCTGCGGGACTTTGCCAGCGCGGACGGCAGTGAGGGCCATTTCCAGCTGGAGGCTCATGTCTATGGACGGCACAACGAGGCGTGCCGGGCCTGCGGGTCTCCGGTGCGAATGATCCGGCAAGGTCAGCGCAGCACCTACTATTGCATCCGTTGCCAGAAGGCATAGGGTTAAGAGGGGTGGCACCACGCCGTTTCGAGCTTTCAAGAAGTTCGTGGGGTGCTATATTTTGCGAAGGCTCCTGCACGTGCGGGCGCAGCGACACTCGGGAGCAAAGTGGGACCCTCTTTTAACGAACAGTTCGACCAGCACGGCGCGTGGCGCCGGGCATTCGCACTTCAACTGAAGCAGTTGGCCGACTGGATGGCGTCGCATTCCCTCATGGATGCGGCCGTTGGCGAGAAGCTCCAGCGACTGGAGGGCCAAGTGCGCAGCGACAAAGTCATGGTGGCTTTCGTCGCGGAGTTTTCCCGGGGCAAGTCCGAACTGATCAACGCCATCTTCTTTGCCGACTATGGCCGCCGGATCATGCCGGCCAGCGCGGGACGAACGACGATGTGCCCGACGGAATTGGGCTACGACCCCGGCGTGCCTGTGAGCCTGCGCCTGCTTCCCATCGACACCCGGCTGCAGGTGCAGGGACTGGCCGAGTGGCGCCTGAAACCCGAACGCTGGGTGCAGATTCCCTTGGATGTCAATGATGCGGGGCAGATGGCCCGCTCGCTCGAGAAGGTGGCCGAGGTCCGGCGCGTCAGCTTGGATGAGGCGCGAGCGCTGGGCTTCTGGCACGACGACCTGCCGGAAGAAAACCCGGTGCCGGACGCCAGCGGCCTGGTGGAAGTTCCGATGTGGCGCCATGCCCTCATCAATATTCCCCATCCGCTGCTCAAGCAGGGCCTGGTCATTCTGGATACGCCCGGACTGAACGCGGTGGGTGCGGAGCCTGAACTCACCATCAATCTGATTCCGCAGGCGCATGCGGTGGTCTTCATCCTGGGGGCGGACACCGGGGTCACGCGGTCCGATCTCTCGATCTGGCGGGAACATCTTGCAGCCCCGTCTGAAAATGCGGATGCCCGCTTAGTGGTCCTCAACAAGATCGACACACTGTGGGATACCCTGAACTCGCCTGAGCAGGTTCAAGAACAACTGGAGCGCCAGCGCCTGACCTCTGCTGAGATGCTGGGTATCTCGCAAGAGCACGTCATGCTGGTTTCAGCCCAGAAAGGGTTGATCGCCAAAATCCAGTGCGATGACCTGTTGCTGGAGCGCAGCGGCTTGCCTCTTTTGGAAGAAGCGCTGGCACAAGGGGTGATGGGCAAGCGCCAGTCCATTCTCCGCTCTGCCGTGGCAGCGGGCATTGCCGGCCTGCGGTCGGAAACCTCCCGCGTGATCAACATCCGCCGGCGCGATCTCGATGACCAGATGCTGGAGTTACGGAGCTTGCGGGGAAAGAATGCTTCCGTCATCGATTCCATGCGCACTCGCATCGAGCAGGAGCAGCGGGAGTTTGAGATGAGCACCGCGAAGATTCAGGCGGTGCGTGCGGTCCATCTCAAATTGCTGCGCGATATCTTCCATGAACTCGGAGCCCGTTCACTGAAGGCTGAGCTGGCGCTGCTCACAGACGCATTGCAGCAAAAGGGTCTGAAGCTGGGCGTGCGCAAAATCTATGCGGAGACCTTCCAGCGGCTGCTGGCCATCGTGGACAAGGCGCAATCTTCGGGCACTGAAATCCATGCCATGTTGGGCGGTACATTCCGGCAGCTCAACACGGACTTCGGCTTCTCACTCCAAGTGCCTCCGACTCCGCAACTGGAGCCCTTCCTGCAGGAAATCGCGCAAATTGAGCAGCGGCATTTGCAGTACCTGGGCGTGGGCAATGCCCTCAAACTGGCGCAGCCTGAGTTCGCGCAGCGATTGGTCCGTGCGCTCGGCATGCGGCTTCGCACGGTGTTCGAGTCGGTTGCCAACGATTTGGAGCTGTGGAGCAAATCCGCAACAGCGCAACTGGATGCCCAACTACGAGAGCGCAAACGCAGCTTTGCGCGTCGCATCGAAGCGGTGGACCGCATTCAGCACGCAGCAAGCGGTTTGGTCGAGCGCATTGCAGAGATTGAAATGGCCGAGCAAGAGTTGGGGCAGATGGAGGCGCGCTTGAATGAGATGACGGAGCAGCTCGCAGCCGTCCCGCGCGCCGAGCCGCCCCAGGTCAGCCCGCAAACGGCCCTGGCATGAGCGACATCCCGGAAATTGCCACCGATGTGGTTCGGTGGCAGGCGGTGCATGGCCGCAACCATTTGCCATGGCAGCAAACACGTGATCCTTATCGGGTGTGGCTGTCGGAAATCATGCTGCAGCAAACCCAGGTCGTCACCGTCTTGGGCTATTACGAACGCTTTCTGGATCGATTTCCGGATGTGCAGTCGCTCGCAGCGGCAACGGAGGGCGAGGTGCTCGCTTTATGGAGCGGGTTGGGCTACTACAGTCGTGCACGAAATCTGCACCGCTGTGCTCAGAAAGTGGTGGATTTGCACGGGGGCGAGTTTCCCCGGACCGCCGAGGTATTGGCACAGTTGCCGGGAATCGGCCGCTCGACGGCAGGTGCGATAACCGCCTTCTGCTTTTCCGAGCGTGTTCCCATATTGGATGCAAATGTTCGCCGGGTGCTGACGCGAGTGCTTGGCTTCACGGCCGATTTGGCAATCGCCAAGAATGAACGTCTTCTTTGGGATCAGGCCTGTGCCTTGCTGCCAGTGAGTGATGTTCAGCATGCGATGCCGCGCTATACCCAGGGCCTGATGGATCTCGGGGCGACGGTGTGCACGCCAAAGAAACCGACCTGCATGGTCTGCCCTTTGAACCGGCAGTGCAAAGCCCGCCGAGACGGAGACCCCGAACGCTATCCCGTGCGGACCCGCAAATTGTCGCGTCGTGCGGAGTCGTGGTGGCTGATGCTGCTGCAGGACGGCAATGGGCGTGTCTTGCTCCAGCCGCGTCCCTCGAGCGGCATTTGGGCAGGTCTGCATTGCCTGCCGGTGTTCGAGGAGCGCGCAGCACTGCAAGCGTCATTGGCATCACGGCCTGCGCCGCTTCAGGATTTGGAGGGCTTTCTTCATGTCCTGACCCATCGGGATCTGCACCTCCATCCCGTGCGAATCCCGTGGCAGGCGGATTGGGGCCTTCCGGTGGACGGAGCCTGGTTCGGTGCTTCCGATTGGGACCGCTTGGGTATGCCAACGCCCATCCGGAAATTGCTGCTGAACCTATCCTGATTTTTTTCACGTCTCGCCACTCTGTGGCGAGACGTGAAAGTCACAGGCCGTCCAGCTCACGATGCCGCCGCAGGGTGGTCCAACGCTGGCTGAAGTGCACCGCCAGGCGCTCCACCAAATAAACCGAGCGGTGTTGCCCCCCCGTGCAGCCAATGGCCACGGTCACGTAGCTTCGGTGATTCTGCGCCAAAGGCTCCAGCCAGTGAGAAAGGAACTGCGCGATGTGCTCCTGCATCAGTTTCACATCAGCCTGGTGCTGCAAATAGTCGATGACAGGCTGGTCTTTGCCCGTCAATGCCTTTAACGCGGGCTCATAGTGGGGATTGGGCAGCATGCGCACGTCGAAGACGTAATCCGCATCGACAGGCACCCCGCGTTTGAATGCAAACGATTGGAAGACCAGCGTCAATTGCCCGGGCAGGGCGGGCATCAGGCTTTTGACGTAACCCTGCAATTGCGCTGCTCGAATGGCGCTCGTGTCGATGACATGGGACTGCTCACGCAACTCGGCCAGCAGTTCACGTTCCAGTTCGATAGTTTGCAGCAATGCGCGTTGGCCTTCCGTCCATTCGTCTCTGGAGAGGGGGTGGCGTCGGCGCGTTTCCGAAAATCGCCGGATCAATGTGTCGGTGGTGGCATCCAGAAACAGCGAATGGACGACCACGCCCTCGCCGCGCAGGCGTTTCAATTCCTGCGGAACCAGCGGTAACGCGGTGGCGCTGCGAACATCCATTGCGATGGCAATCCGGTTGCCATGGTGCTGATGCTCCAGCGCCACGAAGGCGGCCAACAATTCCGGTGGCAGGTTGTCTACGCAGTAGTAGCCTGCGTCTTCCAATGCATGCAAGGCAACGGATTTGCCGGAACCCGCCATGCCTGTGATCAATACGACCTCTAGCGTCATTTCGTCATGCCTTGATCTGTGCGGGTTGGTTGCTGCTGAGCATTTCGCGTGCGTGCGCCATGGTCGCCTTCGACTGGCGTTCCCCTCCTAACATCCGAGCCATTTCGATCACGCGTTTTTCTCCCTTCGCCACGGTCACCTGACTGATGGTGTGCTGATCCTGACTGGTTTTTGCCACGATCAGATGGTGATCTGCACAGGCTGCCACCTGCGGAAGATGGGTAACGGCCAGCACCTGTCGATCGCGGCCCAACTGCTGCATCAGCCGACCCACCGTCTCGGCGACGGAGCCTCCGACGCCTGAGTCCACCTCGTCAAAAATCAGGGTAGGGGCCTCGCCCAACTGGCTTGTCGTCACGGAAATGGCCAACGATATGCGAGACAGCTCCCCCCCCGAAGCGACTTTGCCAACAGGCCGGGGCGTGGCGCCAGGATGCCCTGCGACCAGAAAAGAAACACTGTCGAGACCTTGAATGCCGGGTTCCGGTGTCGGTTCCAAAAGCACCTCAAACCGCCCGCCCACCAGGCCAAGGCCCTGCATGGCTTGTGTGATTGATTGGGCAAGCCTTGGTGCTGCGGTTGTCCGCTGCCGGGACACAGCCTGCGCCGCCTTGCGATAGGCTGTACCACTGGCCTGTTCGGCCGCATTGAGCGCTTCCAGGTCTGCTGCCGTCTCCAGTTTGGAGAGTTCCGCTTTCCATCCCTCCAGCAGTGCCGGCAACTCCGATGGCGTCCGCTTGTATTTGCGTGACAACGAAATCCACAGCGACAGGCGTGAATCCAACTGTTCAAGTCGCTCGGGATCGAGTTCCGTGTGCCGGAGATAGCTTTGCAAGGAGTGAGCCACATCGGCCGCTTGGTCCATGCACGACTGAAGCACCTCTCCCATCGCCTTGAATTCGGGATCGAGGGTTTGCTGCTCCTGCAGCAGCTGGCAGGCGCGGCTCAACTGAGTCTGTGCACCGGACTCTTCATCCTCCAGCGCGGACAGGGCCGTTTGCGCGCTGTCCAGCAAGGCTTGGGCGTGAGAAAGGCGGCTGTGCTGGGTGTTGAGTTCTTCCCACTCGCTGGATGCCGGGCCCAGCTTTTCGACTTCACTGATCTGCCACTGCAGTCGTTCCCGCTCCTGTTGCAGGGTATGTCTGGCCGCTTCTGCTTGCGCGACCGCTTTGCGGTCGTCACGCCAGCGAGTCCAAAGCGGCTCCAGCGCCGCGGTGCTGATGCCGCCATAGGCATCCAACAGGCTGCGAACGGCATCCTGGCGCGTCAAGCTCTGCCATGCGTGCTGGCCATGGATATCGAGGAGATGCGCCCCCACGGTCCGCATTTGGGTAGCGGTTGCTGGAATGCCGTTCATCCACGCACGGCTTTTTCCTTGCCGATCGATGGTTCGGCGAAGCAGCAGGCTTTCCTCCTGCGGGATGCCTGCTTCATCAAGCCATGCAGACAAACTGGATGGGCAATCGAATTCAGCGCAGATGTCCGTACGCTCGGTTCCCTCGCGAATCACTCCGGCATCGGCGCGGCCGCCCAGCAGCATTTGCAAGGCATCGATCAGGATGGATTTGCCTGCACCCGTTTCTCCGGTCAGCACCGTAAATCCTTTGTGAAGATCCAGGTCCAGGACATCCACGATGACGAAATCGCGCAATGCGATCCGTTTGAGCGCCATCTATGAGCCCCCTTCATTCCAGCGCAATTTTTTGCGCAACGTAGCAAAGTAGTTCCAGCCTCGAGGGTGCAAGAAGCGCACGAAGTGCTCCGACCGCCGAACCACGATCCGATCGCCATGCTGGAGCGATGCCAGCGACTGCATGTCGAAATTGGCGCTGACGTCCCGGCCCCCTACGACTTCCACCGCAATGTCCGTCGAATCCGGCAGCACGATGGGTCGATTGGACAGCGTATGGGGTGCGATGGGGACCATCACCCAACCAGGAATTGCAGGGTGCAGCATTGGGCCTCCCGCGGAGAGCGCATAGGCAGTAGATCCAGTGGGCGAAGCGATGATCAGCCCGTCTGCCCTTTGGTTCGAGACGAAATGCCCACCCACTTCCACCCGCAATTCGACCATGCCGGAAGTGGATCCACGATTGACGACGACGTCGTTGAGCGCCAGGGCTTCAAATACGCATTCGTCCTGACGCATCACGCAGGCATGCATGAGGGGCCTGGCGTCTTCTTCATACTCGCCATGGAGCATCGGCTTCAGTGCTGAAGCATGCTCGCCCAAAGGGATATCGGTGATGAAGCCCAGCCTTCCCTGATTGATGCCGATCAGCGGAATTTTGTAGGGGGCCAATTGCCTACCGATGCCCAGCATCGTGCCGTCTCCCCCGATCACCATCCCCAGATCGCACTCCTTGCCGATCTGTTCCACCTGCATCGCAGGATAGTCAGAAATGCCGGTGTTGTGCGCCGTTTCCTGTTCCAGAATGGGTTCACAGCCTTCATTTCTGAGGAACTGGGCAACCTCTTGTACGGCATTGCGCGAACTGTCAGAAATAACGCTGGAAGTGAGCGGCTGGTACTTGCCGAAGAGTGCGACCCGTGTGAACCTGAGCTTCATTGGGAAATTAGATCATTAAAATGATTCAATGCTTGATGACCGTGCCAAGTTGTTGCTGAAGGCGCTCGTAGAGCGCTACATAGCCGATGGCCAACCCGTGGGTTCGCGTACGCTGTCGCGCGCGTCCGGTCTCGACCTCTCTCCCGCCACCATTCGTAACGTGATGGCCGATCTCGAAGAGATCGGACTGATCGCAAGCCCGCACACGTCTGCCGGCCGAATTCCGACGGCCAAAGGGTATCGCCTGTTCGTTGACACCATGTTGACAGTGCAGCGCGAACAGCTGTATTCGCCGCAGCTGGCTGCAGAGCAACCGCAAAAGGTGATTGCCAACGCGGCGCATTTGTTGTCCAGCCTGTCCCAGTTCGTGGGCGTTGTCATGGCGCCCCGGCGTGCCTCGGTGTTCCGGCACATCGAATTCTTGAGATTGTCCGAAAAGCGGCTTCTGGTCATCATCGTCTCCCCTGAAGGAGACGTGCAGAACCGCGTGATCTTCACCGATGTGGACTACTCGCAATCGCATCTGGTAGAAGCGGCCAATTTCCTGAACAGCCACTATTCCGGAATGGACATGGACCAAGTGCGCGAGCGCTTGAAGACGGAGGTGGATCAGCTGCGGGAGGAAATCGGCTCGCTGATGCAGGCGGCTGTCAACGTCGGGTCCGAAGCGATGGCGGAGTCTCAGGACAATGTGGTGATTTCCGGCGAGCGCAACCTGCTGGCAGTCAGTGATTTTTCCAACGACATGGGCAACCTGCGGCGTGCTTTCGACCTGTTCGAACAGAAGACGCAGATCCTGCGTTTGCTCGATGTTTCCAACCGTGCAGATGGCGTACGCATCTTCATTGGGGGAGAGAGCCAGATCGTCCCTTTTGAGGAGCTTTCGGTAGTCACCTCTCCATATGAAGTAGACGGGCAAGTCGTAGGCACACTGGGGGTCATCGGGCCCACCCGAATGCCGTACGACCGGATGATCCAGATCGTGGACATCACTTCCAAGCTGGTTTCCAACGCGCTGAGTTACCGCAAGTAAGCACATACAATTGGCGCGGGGGGCGTTAGCTCAGTTGGTTAGAGCAGAGGACTCATAATCCTTTGGTCGCGGGTTCAAGTCCCTCACGCCCTACCAGTTCAACGGGCTTGATTGCTGTTCATGGCCATTCCTCGCGTGCCTGTTCAGGTGCACTGCGTGGACATGAGAGTTGAGATGCCTGCGTTTTCTGCAAACGAAGCCAAGCAGCCATCAAAAGATGGGTTAGAATTTAAGTCATGCTTGATTGCGAAGTTCGTCACAGAGTTCGCGTAAAAATCAAAACAAGAATTGAATGATGGCGTTGAAAACATGCTATAATTCAAAGCTTAGCGGCTGTAGCTCAGCTGGATAGAGTACTTGGCTACGAACCAAGGGGTCGTGGGTTCGATTCCTGCCAGCCGCACCAAACGGTAAGCCCTAGAACAGTGATGTTCTAGGGCTTTTTCCGTTGGGGATTCGAATGCTCTCTGCATCAAAATGCACCCATGAGCAAGGCATTCACCAAAGAATCGGATCAGTCCGATGACGAAGATTTTTCCCCTGCACCCCTTCCTGCGGGTGGCAAGAACTACATCACCCCTTCCGGCTACGCCAGGCTGCGCGATGAACTGCTGGATCTCATCGACAACGAGCGGCCCAAGATCGTTGAAGTGGTTCATTGGGCTGCAAGCAATGGGGACCGTTCGGAGAACGGGGACTACCTGTACGGCAAGAAACGCCTGCGCGAAATTGATCGCAGGATTCGGTTCCTGACCAAACGACTCGAAATTGCCGAGGTGGTCGATCCCGCCATTCACGCCGGAAGTGATCAGGTGTTCTTTGGTGCCACGGTCCACTATGCGGACGATGAAGGCGTCGAGCGCACCATCACGATCCTGGGAATCGATGAAGTCGAGACGGGCCTGGCGCAAGTCAGTTGGGTGTCGCCGGTGGCTCGGGCCTTACTGAAGGCCCGCGAAGGGGATCAGGTTCAGTTGGCCACGCCAGGTGGCACGCGGACGCTGGAGGTTTTGGACGTCCGCTATCCCCAACCGGTGGCATAGGGAGCAAGGTGCCTGCCTCACCCCTGGGGCAGCACGCGGAAGGCGCGAAGCACTGCGGGCGTTCGGCGCAAATTGCGCAAGGAGGCCTCGACGTGTGACTGGTCTCGTGCAGCGATGACAAAACGCAAATCGGTCGTGTCCATGGCGGCTTCATCGTCCATGTCGACGTGAACGATGTCCGCTTCGGAGCTCGCCAGTTCGGCGGCGATGCGCGCCAAGACGCCCTTGCCGTTGGCCACGGTCACAACGATGCCGGTTTCGAACATGCGCGTGGGCTCATCGGCCCAGTCCACCGCGATAAAGCGCTCGCTGTCCTTGTGCTGAAGCTTTTTCGCCACGCTGCATTGGGCGTTATGAACCACCAGCCCTTCACCGCGCCCCAGGTAGCCGACGATGGGGTCTCCCGGTACCGGGCGGCAGCAATTCGCGTATTGAACGGATGCGTTCTCGCTGCCGTCCAAAGTCACGCCACCTTGCGACAGGGTTTCGTGGGATGAATACCTTTCACGGGTCAGCAACAGGGCATCGGGTCGGTGTCCATGCTCCGTCATCAGCACCATGAGTCGTTTCGCCACGATGCCCGCGATGCGTTTGCCCAGACCGATGTCGGTCATGAGTTCATTGCGTGTTCGATTGCCTGTGAAGCGGAGCAGCTTGTCCCACAGTGCCTGGTTCTCCGACTCGGTCGGCAGGCGTTCCAGCCCCTCGGCCCTCAGGGCTTGGGTCAGCAGCTTCTCTCCCAGTCCCGCTGATTCAGTATGGGCCAGCGTTTTGAGGTAGTGGCGAATCTTCGAGCGTGCGCGGCCCGTGCGCACGAAGCCCAGCCAGGCGGGATTGGGCGTGGACACCGGCGCCGTGATGATCTCCACCACATCGCCGTTCTTGAGCTCGGTCCGCAGGGGGACCTGCTCGTTGTTGATCTTGGCGGCCGTGGTGCGGTCACCCACATTGCTGTGGATGGCATAGGCGAAATCGACCACCGTGGCGCCCCGTGGCAGTGCCATGATCTGGCTCTTGGGGGTGAAGACATAGACCGCATCGGGGAACAGGTCGACCTTCACATGGTCCCAGAACTCCGCGGCATCCCGTGTTTCGTTCTGAATGTCGAGCAGCGACTGGAGCCACTTGGTGCCAAGGCGCTCCGCGGCCGATCCATCGGCATCCTGTGCTTTGTACAGCCAATGGGCGGCCACGCCGGCTTCCGCCACCACGTGCATTTCCTCGGTACGCATCTGGAATTCGATGTTGACCCCGGAAGGGCCGACCAAGGTGGTGTGCAGCGACTGGTAGCCGTTGAGCTTGGCAATGGCGATGTGGTCCTTGAACCGCCCAGGAACAGGCTTGTACATCTGATGCAGCACGCCCAGTGCCGTGTAGCAATCGACCACGGTCGGCACGATCACGCGAAAGCCGTAGATGTCTGTGACCTGGGCAAAACTGAGGTGCTTGGTGTCCATCTTCTGGTAGATGGCATAGAGCGTTTTCTCGCGGCCTGCGAGGCGGGCTTTCATGCCCAACTTCGAAAACGCGGTGTCGACCTCGGTTTGAACCCGCTGCACGATATCGCGCCGGCGGTTGCGCGATTTGTTCACCGCCTTGGACAGGGTCGCGTAGCGCCAGGGGTGGAGATGCCGGAATGACAGATCCTGCAGCTCCCGGTAGGTCTGGTTCAGCCCAAGCCGGTGGGCGATAGGGGCATAGATCTCGAGGGTTTCGGAAGAAATGCGGCCCCATTTGCTGCGCGGCATGTCCGAGAGCGTGCGCATGTTGTGCGTGCGGTCGGCCAGCTTGATCAGAATGACCCGTACATCGCGGGCCATTGCCAACAGCATCTTGCGGAAGGACTCGGCCTGGTTCTCTTCGCGGGTGTTGAACTGCAGCTTGTCGAGCTTGGTGAGGCCATCCACCAATTCGGCCACCGGCAGGCCGAAGCGATCGATGAGATCGGACTTGGTGACGCCGCAATCTTCCATGGCGTCGTGCAGCAGTGCCGCCATCAGCGCCTGGCCATCCAGCTTCCAGGTGGCGCACTGGGCCGCCACTGCGATGGGGTGGGTGATGTATGGCTCGCCACTGTTGCGCAACTGCCCCAGGTGGGCTTCGTCGGCAAAGCGGTAGGCCTGCCGAACCTGTTCGATGCTGGCTGCGTCGAGGTAACCGAGGTTCTCGGTGAGGGCCGCAAAACTGGCCGCTGCTGCGTTGGCGGCTGCTGCGGACGTGCCTCCCGCCGCCCCGCTTTCGCCGGGGCGCAGGTCTTGGGCAGATGGTTTATTCAAGACCGCATTCATCCCTTTAATGTAGCTTGCTGGGGAGATCGGGGGTTTTGGCCAAAAAAAAGCACCGCAAAGCGGTGCTATTGGGCTGCAGCAGCAGACCTGGGCGCGTCAGCCCGGGACCTTCTTCAGCATCTCCAGACCGACCTTGCCTTCGGCGATTTCGCGCAAAGCGGTCACCGCAGGCTTGTTGCGGCTTTCGATCTTGGGGGCATGGCCTTGGCTCAGCATGCGGGCGCGGTACGTGGCTGCCAGCACGAGTTGAAAGCGGTTGGGGATGTGCTCGAGGCAGTCTTCAACGGTAATGCGGGCCATGCGTCTTCTCCAGAAGGATCAGGTGATATTGAGGGATTCGAACGTATCGGCCCGTGCACGGCGTTGCGCCGCATACTTCAGCCGCTGAGCGTGGACGATGGTTTTCAGGTCGAAAAGCGCACGCTCAAAGAGTTCGTTGATTATAACGAAGTCGAATTTGTAGGCCTGTTCCATTTCCTGGGCGGCATTCTTCAACCGGATCTCGATCACGTCCGGGGCGTCTTCCCCGCGGCGTTCCAGGCGGGATCTCAGTTCTTCCCAACTGGGGGGGAGGATGAAGATGAGGACGGCATTCGCAAAGGCCTGCTTGACCTGGATGGCGCCCTGGAAGTCGATTTCTAGGACCACATCGGCGCCTTGCGCGATGCGCTCCTCGATGGCCTTGCGGGATGTGCCATAGCGGCGGCCGTGCACGTGGGCCCATTCCACGAAGCCGTCAGAGGCGACCATGGCGTCGAATTCCTGCTCCGAGGTGAAGAAGTATTCGCGGCCGTGCTTTTCCTGCCCGCGTGGTGCCCGGGTGGTGTGCGAGACCGAAGGCTGCACATGGGAGTCCAGCTCCAGCAACGCCTTGACCAGGCTCGATTTGCCCGCGCCGCTGGGCGCTGCCACTACGAATAGATTTCCAGGGTAGTCCATGCGGGATAGGTACTGGCTGCTATCAAAAAAGGATTATCACTCACTCGATGTTCTGGACCTGCTCGCGCATCTGCTCGATCAGGACCTTCATGTCCACGCTGATGCGCGTGAGTTCCATGGCGGCAGATTTGGAGCCGAGCGTGTTGGCTTCGCGGTGCAGTTCCTGGATGAGAAAGTCCAGGCGTTTGCCCACTTCACCGCCTTTCTTGAGCAGGCGTTCGATCTCGTCCAGGTGCGAATCCAGCCGGGTGATCTCTTCCGCGACGTCGATGCGGATGGCGAAGGCGGTGGCCTCGGTCAGGGCGCGATCCTGGGCGGCTTCGGGCAGCGTGGCGTTGTCGGCCAGGGCCATGGCCTCCTTCCAGCGTTCCATGAAGCGCTGGCGCTGCTGCTCCACCAGCTTGGGAACCAGCGGCGTGGCCTGGTGTGCCAGGGCACGCAGTTGTTCGAGCCGGTCCTGCAGCATGGCCGACAGGCGCTTGCCTTCGCGTTCGCGGGCTTGGAGGAGATCTTTCAGCGCTTTTTCGGCCAGGGCCGGGACGGCATCGCTCCAGTCGTCCTGGACGGAGCCGGCATTCGCGCACAGGCGCAGGGCGTCGGCGACGCTCAAGGGGGCCGCGTCGGGCAGCCAGGCGCGCACGGCGTCCTGCGCGGAGTTCAGCCGTTGCAGCAGGCGGGGTGCCGGGTCGGGCAGGGCGGTGGTGTCTTCGTTCTCGATGGAGGCGCGGACTTCGACCTTGCCCCGCTTGAGGCGGGCGGTGAGCAGGCTGCGCAGCACCGGTTCCTGAGCGCGCAACTCGTCGGGCAAGCGGAACGACAGATCCAGGAAACGGCTGTTGACGGACCGGATCTCCAGCCCCAGGCGGCGGGTGCGGCCATCGGTTTCGCCCCCTCCCGCGGATGCACTTTGCTGTGCGCTGGCGTATCCGGTCATGCTGTAAACTGCCATTGGACTTTTCGGTGGTTGCTTGCGATCCGGCGATTATCCGGGTTCCGATTCGTGCCCGAGGTTTCTTCGCAAAATATGTCAAAAATCAAGCCGGCCCCCCTGCCGCCCGACACCACGATTGGTGGCTACCGCGTGGTGCGCCGGCTCTCCTCCGGCGGCTTCGGCGTGGTGTATCTGGCCATCGACCCGGACGGCCAGCAGGTCGCCATCAAGGAATATCTGCCTTCTTCCCTGGCCACCCGCGGCCCGGGCGAGTTGCTGCCCAAGGTGCCTCCCGAAAAGCTGTCGCTGTACCGTCTGGGCCTCAAGAGCTTCTTCGAGGAAGGCCGGGCCCTGGCGCAGATCTCGCACGCCTCGGTGGTGAGCGTGCTCAATTTCTTCCGGGAAAACGAAACCGTCTACATGGTGATGAACTACCTGGAAGGGGCCACCCTGCAGGACTTCATCATCACCGCGCGCGACCTCAAAACGCAGAAGGTGTTCCGCGAGTCCACGATCCGCTCGCTGTTTGACGAGGTGTTGCGCGGCCTGCGCATCGTGCACCAGCACAAGATGCTGCACCTCGACATCAAGCCGGCCAACATCTTCATCACCGACGACAACAAGGCGGTGATGATCGACTTCGGCGCGGCGCGCGAGGTGCTCTCGAAGGAGGGCAACTTCATCCGCCCGATGTACACGCCCGGCTTCGCGGCGCCCGAGATGTACCGCCGCGATTCGTCGATGGGCCCCTGGACGGACATCTACGCGATCGGCGCCTGCATCTACGCCTGCATGCAGGGATTCCCGCCCAACGAGGCGCCGCAGCGCTCCGACAAGGACCGCCTGTCGCTGGCGCTGACCAAGCTGCGCGGCGTTTACTCCGACAACCTGATCGAGGTGGTCGAATGGTGCATGGCGCTCGACCCGCTGTCGCGGCCCCAGTCGGTGTTCGCCTTGCAAAAGGAACTGAGCCGCGAGGGCGAGCGGCGCTACACGAAGCTGTCCGTGGGCGAGAAGATGCGCCTGCAGCTCGATACGCTGGTGTCCGATACCAAGAAGAATGTGCAGAAGGTGGGCGAGGCCACGCGAATGGGGGCGAAGCCGAAATGAAATTCTCCGTCTTCCAGGTCAGCCGTCGGGGTGGCCGCGAAACCAATGAAGACCGCATGGGCTACTGCTACACGCGGGAGTCCAGCCTGTTCGTGCTGGCGGACGGCATGGGCGGCCACCCGGAGGGCGAAGTGGCGGCGCAACTGGCGCTGCAGACGGTGTCCGCCGCGTTCCAGCGGCACGCCAAGCCCACGCTGGAAGACGTGCACGGATTTCTGGCCGACGCGCTGCTGGCCGCACACCACCAGATCCTTCGCTACGCGGCCGACCGCGGCATGCTGGACACGCCCCGCACCACGCTGGTCGTGGCGGTGGTGCAGGAGGGCTCTGCCAGCTGGATCCACTGCGGCGACTCGCGCCTGTACATGGTGCGCGGGGGCGAGCTGTTCACGCGCACACGCGACCACTCGTACCTGGAGCTGCGCAACATGCCGCTGCAGGGCATCGAACGGGTGAACCGCAATGTGCTGTTCACCTGCCTGGGATCGCCGACCAAACCCATCTACGACATCACCGGCCCGGTGGCCCTGGAGCAGGGCGACCGCATCCTGCTGTGCTCCGACGGCCTGTGGGGCACGCTGGACGACGAGACCATCGCCCGCCAGCTGAGCCGCCTGCCGGTCTCGCAGTCGGTGCCCGACTTGGTCGAAGACGCGCTGCGCAAGGCCGGCGACACCAGCGACAACGTGACCGTGGTGGCGCTGGAGTGGGAAACGCCCGATGCGTTCGAATCCACCCAGGGCATTTCGACCGACAGCATCAGCGACGACGGGTTTTCCTCCACGATCCAGGCCGGGCCGCTCGACATGGTGGACGACGACCTGGACGACGAGGCCATCGAGCGTTCCATCGCCGAGATCAACGAGGCCATCCGCCGCTCGGCGGCCCGCAAGGCCTGAACGCTCGCTCCGCCCGGCGCTCGGCCGGACGCAGCGCCTGCCGGGTGACCGTGTTGTTTTCGCCGCCCTGTTTTCGTTTCCTACCGGACCCCATTCCATGACCTCTTTCACCCGTCCGGGCGGCCGTGCCGCCGACCAGTTGCGCCCGGTGCGCATCACCCGCCGCTACACCATGCACGCCGAAGGCTCGGTGCTCATCGAGTTCGGCAACACCAAGGTGCTGTGCACCGCGTCGGTGGAAGAGCGCGTGCCGCCCCACAAGCGCGGCAGCGGCGAAGGCTGGGTGACGGCCGAGTACGGCATGCTGCCCCGGTCCACCCACACCCGCAGCGACCGTGAGGCGGCCCGCGGCAAGCAGAATGGCCGCACGCAGGAGATCCAGCGCCTGATCGGCCGCAGCGTGCGGGCCGTGTTCGATCTCCAGCGCCTGGGCGAGCGCACCCTGCAACTGGACTGCGACGTCATCCAAGCCGACGGCGGCACGCGCACGGCGGCCATCACGGGTGCCTGGGTTGCGGCGCAGGATGCGGTGGCCCATCTGATCGCGCGCGGCAAGCTGGCCGAATCGCCCATCACGGCCCCGCTGGCAGCCATCTCGGTCGGCATCGTGGAAGGCACGCCGCTGCTCGATCTGGAGTACGTGGAAGACGTGGCCTGCGACACCGACATGAATGTGGTGATGACCGGCGCCGGCCACTTCGTGGAGGTGCAGGGCACGGCCGAAGGCGTGGCGTTCACCCGCCAGGAGATGGACCGCCTGCTGTCGCTGGCCGAAAAGGGCGTGGCCGAACTGGTGGCGCTGCAGCAGCAGGCGCTGCGCGACGGATAGCGATAGCGAATGCGGGCTTGGCCGTCCCTGGACGACCCCCTTTGCACCGATGGAAATCGCATTTGCTATTGAATTTGTAGCGATATGCCCTAGATGAATATGCGCTGGAAGCCATTTTGACCATGAAACTCGTACTCGCATCCAACAACCAGGGCAAGCTGGCCGAACTGCAGACGCTGCTGGCGCCGCTCGGCGTGGTGCTCGTGCGCCAGGCGGACCTGGGCGTCGGCGAGGCGTCTGAGCCCTTTCGGACCTTCGTGGAGAACGCGCTGGCCAAGGCGCGCTTTGCCGCCCAGCACACCGGACTGCCGGCGCTGGCCGATGACGCCGGCCTGTGCGTCGATGCCTTCGGTGGATTGCCGTGCGTGGACACGGCGTATTACGCGACCCGTTTCGGCTACGACAAGGGCGACGCGAACAACGTGCGCGCGCTGCTGGAGCAGATGCAGGGCATCGACCAGCGCCGCGCGGCGATGGTGAGCACCCTGGTGGCGGTGCGCACGCCCGAGGATCCGGAGCCGCTCATCGCCGTGGGCCGGGTCGTGGGCGAGATCGCGCGCGAGCCGCGTGGCAGCCAGGGCTTCGGGTTCGATCCGATCATGGTCGTGCCCGAGTTCGGCAAGACCTTCGCCGAGCTGCCGACGGAGGTGAAGAATGCCCACAGCCACCGGGGCCGGTCGGCGCAGCAGATGCTGGCGCTGATGCGCGAGCGCTGGTTCTGAGGCGCTGGCGCCTTTCGGAGATTCCTGGCCGTGTCCCTTTCCATTCCCATCGTTCCCGAGGCCTCGGCGGAGGCCGCGCCGGCGCCCGTGCGCGACGTGCAGCACTCCATGCGGCCCGGCGTGCTGCAGCTGGGCAGCCTGCCGCCGCTGTCGCTGTATGTGCACCTGCCCTGGTGCCTGAAAAAGTGCCCCTACTGCGATTTCAACTCGCACGAGTACCGCGAGGGTGGCGTTGCGCAGGCCCTGCCCGAGCAGCGCTACCTGGACGCCTTGATGGCCGACCTGGAGGCGGCGCTGCCGCTGATCTGGGGCCGGACGGTGCACAGCATCTTCATTGGCGGTGGCACGCCCAGCCTGTTCTCGCCCGCCGCCATCGACCAGCTGATCGGCGGCCTGCGCGCGCGGCTGCGCCTGGAGGCGGACTGCGAGATCACGATGGAGGCCAATCCCGGCACGTTCGAAAAGGACCGCTTCCGGGCGTACCGCGCGGCCGGGGTGACGCGGCTGTCGATCGGCGTGCAGAGCTTCGACGACCGTTTCCTGAAGGCGCTGGGGCGGGTGCACGACGGTGCCCAGGCCATGGCTGCGGTGGAAGAGGCGGCGCAGTCGTTCGAGACCTTCAATCTCGACATCATGTACGCCCTGCCGGGCCAGACGCTCGCCGATCTGGAGCAGGACATGCGCACCGCGTTGGCGCTGCGGCCACCGCACATCTCGATCTACCACCTGACCATCGAGCCCAACACGGTGTTCGCCAAGTTTCCGCCCGTGGTGCCCGAGGACGACCAGGCCTACGCCATGCTGGACCGCATTACCGAGATGACGGCGCAGGCCGGGCTGCAGCGCTATGAAATCTCGGCCTATGCGCGCGAGGGCCACGGCTGCTTCCACAACACCAACTACTGGCAGTTCGGCGACTACCTGGGCATCGGCGCGGGCGCGCACAGCAAGATCAGCTTCGCGCACCGCGTGGTGCGGCAGGTGCGCTTTCGGGACCCCGGACGGTACATGGACCACGCGCTGGCAGGCCATGCGGTGGCGCAGGACGACGAGGTGCGCCGGGCCGACCTGCCGTTCGAATACATGCTCAACGCGCTGCGCCTGCGCGAGGGGTTTGCGCTGCAGGACTTCATGGCGCGCACGGGCCTGCCGTTGACCGCGATTGCCAAGGCGCTGGACGAGGCTGAGCGCAAGGGCCTGATCGAGCGCGACATGGCGCGCGTGCGCCCGACCGAGCGGGGCTTCGATTTCCTGAGCGACCTGCAGGCGCTCTTTCTGGCCGACTGACGGGCGGGCGCTCCGGCGCCTGGACCGCCACCACCGGCCGAGCCCACCGGGTGCCGGTCGTCAGCCGCAGCGCGCCGCGACGATGCGGCCGTTGGCGTCCACCTGCAGGTTCAGGCGGGTGGCGTCGAACTCCTTGGTCACGATCTGGTCGGGGCGCAGCACGCGGGCCATCTGCGCGCCGGAGCGCACCCGGGCGTCTTCCACCACCTTGGCCGTGCTGTTCTGGCCGACCACCACCTGTGCGGGTGGGCCGCTGCAGATGCCGCCCGCGGGCGCGCCCGTGTTGCTGGTGGTGCCCGGCGTGGCGCTGCCCCAAGGGGCGTTGGTGGTGCAGCCGGCGGCCAGCAGGGCGGCGGCGGTGAGGGCGAAGGCCGTCAGGGAGCGTTGGGACATGGTGGAAAGCGATGTCATTGGTGAATGAAAGAAGCACACCTTAGCGCAGGGTGCTGGCGGTAGGGTCACCAGTGGTAACGCGGCAGCGGTCCCCGCGCCGTCCCCGCGGCCAGGGGGCCGAAGGGTCAATTCCGCGCCGGCGCAGGGAGCGCCGCCGCAGAGGCATCCAGGCCCAGGTCGCGCACCTTGGTCGCCGCCGCGTTGGCTTGCGACGCGGAGCGAACGGCCCCACCCGCACGCGCAGCAGCTTCTGCCCGCCCGAGGTGGTGACGGGCTGCGACGTGGCTGGCAACCCGGCCTCCCGCAGCCGGGCATGGGCGCGGCGCGCATTGGCGGGTTCGGCAAAGAGGCCGACGTTGATGTACAGGAGGCGGTCGGCGGCGGAGGCCGAGCTGGCGCTACTGGAGGCACTGGTGGTCGGGGCGGCGGCTTTCTCCGGGGCCGTCGCCGACCGCGCTGCGGCTGGCTTGGGCGCAGAGGCGCGCGGTCTGGCCGGTTCGG
>NZ_BAAJYS010000026.1:0-28434 GCF_057543315.1 Acidovorax sp. KPB24-07 | reverse complement strand
TTCCCGTGTAGAAGTAGGTCATCGTCAGGCTCTTACAGCCAAACCGCCCCGACATCCAAAGATGTCGGCTGTTTTGCTTTGGGGAAATGAAAATTTTGAATCAAGTAATACATTTGTAGTCACATGCAATTACAAGATATTCTTTATTCTCAGGGTTTCGGAACACGAAGGGTATGTGCAGGGTTGATTCAACGAGGTTTAGTTCGCTTGTTTGACCCGGAAGCTAATGCATTCAGCGTTTGCGTTGATTCCTCCGTTGACGTAACTCCGGATGGATTGCGTTTTCAGGTTCAAGAGGAAACATGGGTGTACCAACCCAAAGCCTATGTGATGCTTCATAAGCCATCTGGGACCGAATGCTCTCAGAAGCCTTCCACTTACCCAAGTGTCTATACGTTGCTGCCTGTGCCGTTGCGACAACGACCCTGTAAAAGTGCGATACAGGGTGTGCAAGCGGTAGGGCGTTTGGATCAAGACACCACGGGACTGCTGTTACTCAGCGATGACGGGCAATTCATTCATCGCATGAGTTCTCCCAAAAAACATGTTCCCAAAGTGTACGAAGTGGCGACGAAACACCCTGTGAGTGCAGTTCAAATTGCTCGCTTGCTCGAAGGCGTGGTGCTTGATGACCATCCTGTTGCGGTAAAAGCCGCTGCTTGTGTTCAGACATCCGATCACGGTGTAAGCCTTACTTTGACGGAGGGTAAGTACCATCAGGTCAAACGCATGCTCGCTGCAGTGGGGAACCGGGTAGAGACATTGCACAGGTCGCGTGTCGGCAATCTGGCATTGCCGGCGGATCTGGCGCCAGGGCAGTGGAAATGGCTTGATGACAAGGATCTTGCAGCATTGACGAGCTAGCCTGCCGCCGACCGTCAATCTTGGTCTCTTGGGGTGGTTGAAGAGGCGCTGGGTTGTTACCTGAATGGGCAGATGCGGTGTACTTGCACCGGCTACACTGCCGCGTGTTGTGAAAGTACATGCTGTGAAGTTTTCATTTGGCGGATGTTTCCGCGGTGCGTTGTTGGGGTGGACTTTTTTTTGCTGCGACCGTGGTCAGTGCGGCCCCTTCGTCACCGCCTCCTGTGTTCGTGCTGAACTCGCTTGAAGCGGATATCAGCGTGATTGATCCGGCTACTTGGACGGAAACCTCTCGGATTCCCACGGGGAAAGAGCCGCACCACATGTACCTGACACCAGACGAGAAATCTCTCGTAGTGGCAAATGCGTTGGCAGATACGCTGACCTTCATTGATCCGAAGACCTCTCAAGTGCAACGCACGGTGCGAGGCATTGTTGATCCTTACCATTTGCGGTTCACCCCCGATATGAAGTGGTTGATCACCGCGGCCAATCGCTTGAACCACGTGGACTTTTATCGTTGGGATGGCAAAGACCTGACTTTGGTACAAAGGGTGGCGACGGCCAAAACCCCGAGTCATCTTTGGGTGGATAGCCAGAGCCGAACGGTCTACTCCACGATGCAAGACAGTGATGAACTTGTGGCGATCGACATCGCAACCCAGAAGATCAAATGGCGAATCAAGACCGGCGCCATGCCGGCCGATATCTACGGAAGCCCAGACGATAAATTCCTGTTCATCGGTTTGACTGGCAGCGATAGCGTCGAGGTGTTCGACGTGTCTGAAAATGCGCCTCGCAGCGTCCAAAGGATCAAGACCGGTAGCGGTGCCCATGCTTTTCGCGGCGCGGGTGACAAGCGCCATGTGTTTGTCAGCAATCGGGTCGCCAATACGATCAGCAAGATCGACATGGTCAAACGTCAAGTGGTCGATACCTATCCGGCGCCTGGCGGACCAGACTGCATGGACGTTTCTGCCGATGGCCGATGGATCTACGTCAGTGCCCGATGGGCTCGCAAGATGCTGGTCATCGACACGGTAGAACGGAAGGTCGTTCAGAAAATCAATGTGGGCAAATCGCCTCATGGCGTCTGGACCCTTCAGCACGCTCCACGGTGAGGACTCAAGGAAAAGATGGCATTGCGCAACCAGACGCTCTTAGGGCTGTATGCTATTTTTTTAATAGCATCTGTGCCCGTCAATATTGCGTTAGCGGCCGAAACTGCGGATTGTCAGAAACCGCTGTACCTGACCTTCGATACGGGGCACATGGAAATTGCCCCCTTGGTTGCTGATGTGCTTAAACGAAAAAAAAGTCCTCGTCACTTTTTTTGCAGCCAATGAAAAAACAAAAACGGGCGATGGCAGTTTGGGGGCTGCGTGGGCACCGTGGTGGCATGCCCGGGCGGCAGAGGGGCATGCTTTTGCCTCTCACACGATGGACCATACCTATTGGCGCGCCGATGCTGGTGCGCCGAATGCGCCGCAGTTCCATGTGCGTTCCTCATCTGGCCCCCAGGCAGGCAAGGATTTGACCCTCAGCGCAGAGCAGTACTGCACCGAGATACGAAGGGCTTCCGATCGCCTGCGCGAAGTGACGGGCAAGGCACCCCTTCCACTTTTCCGAGCGCCTGGCGGAAAGACATCGCCTCGCCTTCTGGCCGTTGCCAAATCCTGCGGCTATGCGCACGTGGGGTGGTCGCCGGCAGGTTTCTTGGGCGATGAACTGCCCAGTGAGAAATTCAGTAATGCAGCGTTGTTGAAGAAAGCGCTGGACAATATTCGCGGCGGAGACATTCTGCTGGCCCATCTGGGTATCTGGTCGCGGAAGGACCCGTGGGCTCCAACGGTGCTGGAGCCCCTGATCGACGGGTTGAAGCAGCGCGGGTTCTGCTTCAGAACGCTGAATGACCATCCCGATTACCGTGATTGGCTGGCGGGCAAGCGTTGAGTCCAAACAGTCGATGGACAGTACAGGAGTTGTGAGCGATGGATTGGTTGAGTAACGGTTTCGACACCGCACAGCAATGGCTGTTCGAGTCGGTGATTCAGCCTGTCATGTTCGCAACGGGCATGGCGGGGCTGTTGGAGGATGGCTATGCTGCCACCGGCTGGCTGCTGGTCGGATTGCTGCAGTTGGTCGTGATGGTGGCAATCATTGCGCCGCTGCAGCGCTGGCGGCCCGTGGAGCCCCTGGTTGACCGGGCGGCGGTGCGAACGGACATCCTCTACACACTGATTCACCGCCTCGGCTTGTTCCGGTTGGCGCTTTTTTTCAGTGTCGATCCGTTGTGGGATGCATTTTTCGGTGCGCTGCGCATGGATGGGATCAGCACGTTCCATCTGGATGCGTTATGGCCGGGCGTGACCGACCTGCCTTGGGTCAGCCTGCTGGTTTATCTGGCAGTGTTTGATTTTCTGGACTACTGGATTCATCGCGGACAACACCATTTCGAATGGTGGTGGCGGCTGCATTCGCTGCACCATTCGCAGCGGCAAATGACGATGTGGAGCGACAACCGCAACCACCTTCTGGATGATCTGCTTCGGGATGCCATCGTGGTCACTGTGGCGCAACTGATCGGTGTGGCCCCGGGCCAATTCGTGGCCATTGTGGCCTTGACCCAGTTGAGCGAGAACTTCCATCATGCCAATTTGCGTTTGTGGTTCGGTCGCTGGGGGGAGCGTCTCTGGGTGAGTCCCCGGTTTCACCGCCTGCACCATGCGATCGGCATCGGGCATGAATCGGTGGCAATGCGCTCAGTCCCGTCTCCAACGAAAGTGATGGCGGAGCGGTATGTCCAGGCCGAGCCCGTTCAGAAGCCCGTCACGGTGTTGGGCGGCTGCAATTTCGGCGTGTTGCTGCCTTGGTGGGACATGCTCTTTCGGACTGCCAATTTCGAACTCCGATACGATCCAACCGGCGTCCGTGATCAGGTCCAGCCAGGGCCGGATGGCCGCGTTCGCAACTATGGGCAAGGGTTCTGGGCGCAGCAGTGGCGAGGTGTTTTGCGCCTGCTGGGCAAAGCCTAGCCGCCGACTGGACTCGTGTCCACGCTATGCTCGCGCCATGGCATTGCTGATCGATTCCTTCTGGCGCGCTGCCGCCTATTGCCTGCACCCCCGCGTGATTGCGCTTTCCCTGCTGCCGTTGCTGCTCATGCTGCTGCTGGCCTGGGTGGCCAGTCATTTTTTCTGGGGCATTGCGGTGCAGGCGGTCCGCTCGGCGTTGGAGTCATCGGACATTCTGGCGATGGTGTGGGGATGGTTCCAGGCCTGGGGCATCGAGCAGGCACCCGCCGCCATCGCTCCTTTGATCGTGGTGGTTCTCTCGACACCGGTGATCATGATCGTTTCGGTGCTGGTGGTCGCAGTGATCATGACGCCTGCTCTCGTGACAGTCGTGGCCAGGCGCCGTTTCCCATTGCTGGAGCGCAAGCGCGGCGCGTCGATGGTGGCCAGCCTGGCATGGTCTCTCGGCGCGACGATGGCCGCCATGGCGGCGCTGGTGGTGTCCGTTCCGCTCTGGCTCATTCCACCGTTGGTGCTGGTGCTGCCACCGCTGATCTGGGGTTGGCTGACCTATCGCGTCATGGCGTTTGACGCCTTGGCCGAGCATGCGAGCCGACAGGAGCGCGAAGCCATTTTCAAGCGCCACCGTATGCGCCTGCTGACCATCGGCATCTTGTGCGGCTACCTGGGGGCAGCGCCTGGAATCGTCTGGGCGTCCGGGGTGTTGTTCGCCGCGGCGTTTTTCGTCCTGATTCCTTTGGCCGTCTGGATCTACACCCTGGTGTTCGCCTTCTCCTCCTTGTGGTTTACCCACTACGCGCTGGACGCGCTGCAGCAGTTGCGCGCCGAGCACGCTGGCGGTCCTGGTGGTGGCGTTGGCACTCCACCAGCCCCCATCCTTCCCCCCATTGCCCTCGCAAACCCGACACCATGACCCCCTCTTTCGGACTCATCATCATTGGCGACGAAATCCTGTCCGGCAAGCGCGCCGACAAGCACCTGCCAAAGGTGATCGAGCTGCTGGGCGCGCGCGGTTTGCAGCTGGCCTATGCCGACTATGTGGGTGACGACCCAGGCCGCATCACCGCAACCCTGCAGCGAGCCTTTGCTTCCGGGGATGTGGTGTTTTCCTGTGGTGGCATCGGTGCCACGCCCGACGATCACACCCGCCAGTGTGCTGCGCGCGCGCTGAGCGTTCCGCTCCGATTGCATCCGGAGGCCGAATCGCTGATTCGGGAGCGGATGCAGGATGTCGCGATGGAGCAGGGCGTGGCTTATGAACCCGACCGTGCGGACAATGTGCACCGGCTGAACATGGGGGTGTTTCCCGAGGGAGCTCGCATCATCCCGAATCCGTACAACAAGATTCCTGGTTTTTCATGCGATGGCAGTGCCGGTGGTGCCGTGCACTTCGTGCCAGGCTTTCCCGTGATGGCGTGGCCGATGGTGGAGTGGGTGCTGGACCATCACTGTGCGCAGTGGTTCAACCGTGCGCCCCAAACCGAGCACTCCGTCGTCGTCTACGGCGCGATGGAGGCAGCTTTGACGCCGTTGATGGAGCGTATTGAAAGCCAGCACGCGTCGGTACGTGTTTTCAGCTTGCCGAGCGTGGACCATCCCGTGCACGGGCGCCATATCGAACTCGGCGTCAAGGGGCCTGCAGAGCTTGTACCTGCCGCTTGGACCGCTTTGCAGGCGGCTTTGCATGAATTTGGTGCAAACTGCGGCCCTGAAATGGTGCGAGATATTTGAAACAACGCTGCGCTCGATGATTTGCACTTTAGTGGTGCAAATTCGGTGGCGCGGCAGGTTTGGAGGAGGGCGTGCTCCGCCTTAGTGCATTGCAGCACCTGGCTGGCACGCAACCTGCTTTTCTTTTGTGGTGTTTTTTTCAACAAGCGCTTAAATCCTGGAGAACCTGATGGCAAAGACCGTTGCAGACGTGATGAAGATGGTGAAGGAGAACGAGGTCAAGTTTGTTGACTTTCGCTTCACCGATACCCGCGGCAAGGAACAGCACGTGACTGTGCCCGTGTCCCATTTCGATGAGGACAAGTTCTCTTCGGGTCACGCATTCGACGGCTCTTCGGTGGCGGGCTGGAAGGGCATTGAAGCTTCGGACATGCAGCTCATGCCCGATCCCAACACCGCCAACATCGACCCGTTCTTCGAGGAAACCACGCTGTTCCTGCAATGCGACGTGATCGAGCCGGGCGATGGCAAGGCCTACGACCGCGACCCCCGCTCCATCGCCAAGCGCGCTGAGGCCTACCTGAAGGCCTCCGGCTTGGGCGACACGGCGTTCTTCGGTCCTGAGCCTGAATTCTTCATCTTCGACGGCGTGCGCTGGTCCAACGAGCCCGGCAAGGTCATGTTCGAGATCGAAGAATACGAAGCGCCCTGGAACTCCGGCGCCAAGCTCGAAGGTGGCAACCGCGGCCACCGTCCCACGGTCAAGGGCGGCTACTTCCCCGTGCCCCCCGTCGACAGCACGCAGGACATGCGCGCTGAAATGTCCCTGATCCTTGAATCTTTGGGCATCCCTGTCGAAGTGTTCCACCACGAAGTGGCGGGCGCTGGCCAGAACGAGATCGGCACCAAGTTCAGCACGCTGGTCGAGCGCGCCGACTGGACGCAGGTCCTGAAGTACGTGGTCTGGAACGTGGCCAATGCCTACGGCAAGACCGCGACCTTCATGCCCAAGCCCTACGCTGGCGACAACGGCTCCGGCATGCACGTGCACCAGTCCATCTGGAAGGACGGCAAGAACCTGTTCGCTGGCGACGGCTATGCCGGCCTTTCGGACTTCGCCCTGTACTACATCGGCGGCATCATCAAGCACGCACGTGCCCTGAACGCCATCACCAACCCTGGCACCAACAGCTACAAGCGCCTGGTGCCCGGCTTCGAAGCCCCGGTGAAGCTGGCCTACTCGGCCCGCAACCGCTCGGCCTCGATCCGCATTCCTTACGTGGCCAACCCCAAGGGCCGCCGCATCGAGGCACGCTTCCCCGATCCATCGGCCAACCCGTACCTGTGCTTCTCGGCCCTGATGATGGCCGGCCTGGACGGCGTGGAAAACAAGATCCATCCCGGCGAAGCCGCCACGAAGGATCTGTACCATCTGCCGCCCGAGGAAGACAAGCTGGTGCCGACCGTGTGCCACAGCCTCGATCAAGCGCTGGAGTATCTGGACAAGGACCGCGGCTTCCTGACCAAGGGCGGCGTGTTCTCCGATTCCATGCTCGACGCCTACATCGACCTGAAGATGGGCGAGGTCACGCGTTTCCGCATGGCTCCCCACCCCGTGGAATACGATATGTACTACTCGCTGTGATCCCTGGGCTGCGGCCACGGGACACCCCACCAAAAGGCGGCTTCGGCCGCCTTTTTTCATGGCGCTGCCAGCGCCGTGGTCCCTGGGCGAATAACCGCTCCCGACCGGGGGCGCCGATTGGCGAGGCCCAGCGATTGGGAGATACTCCCCTGGCATCTCCCGCATGCCGCCGGCATGCCTTGCGAGGAACCTGAATGAAAAAAACACTCATCGCACTGATGGCCATCGCCGCCGTGGCGCCCGCCGCGTGGTCGCAGGATCGCATCTACCGCTGCGGCAATGAATACACCAACAATGCCAGCCAGGCCAAGGAGCGTGGCTGCAAACTGGTCGAAGGCGGCAATGTGACGGTCGTGCAGGGTGCGCGGCCAGGCGGGACGCCAGCGGCCTCGGGTGGCAGCGCGCCGAGCGCCAGCACCTCGCCCGCCAACGCCCCCCGGGTGGACACCAACGACCAGCGCGCGAGGGACTCCGATGCGCGCGCCATCCTGGAAGCCGAACTACGCAAGGCCGAGGCACGTCAGGCCGAGATCGCCAAGGAATACAACAACGGCGAGCCCCAGCGCACGGCCCTCGAACTGCGCAACCCCCAATTGTGGATGGAGCGCACCGCCGAGCTGAAGGCCAGCCTCGCCCGCGCGGACAGCGATGTGGCCGGCATCAAGCGCGAACTCGCCCGCCTGCCCGCGGCCAGTCGCTGAGCGTGGTGGCTTCTTCCAAACCCGATACGGCGCGCTACCAGGCGCTGGACCTCGTGTCCACGCTCGTGGCCGTGCTGCAACCCGACGGGGCCGTGCTGTTCGCCAATGCGTCCCTGGAGAACATGCTGGGGCTGTCGCGGCGCACGCTCGAAGGCTCTGACTTCAGCGGCTATTTTTCCGACCCGGCGCTGCTGCAGACAGCCCTTGCCGGAGCGCGCGGACAGGACTTCGCCGCGCTGCGCTTCGAGGCCGCGCTGCGCCGTGCACAGCAGCAGGATGCGATGCCCGTTCATGTGCACCTGGCGGTCGCAGAGCACACCGGCGAGATCCTGGTCGAGCTGTGGCCCCTGGAGGCTCAGGCCCGGCAGGACCGCGAGGAGCGCCTGCGTGAACAGGCGCTGGCCAACAAGGAGCTGATCCGCAACCTGGCGCACGAGATTAAGAACCCCCTGGGCGGCATTCGCGGCGCGGCGCAGTTGCTGGAGATGGAGCTCGACAATCCCGAGCTCACCGAATACACCCAGGTCATCATCCACGAGGCGGACCGGCTGCAGAGCCTGGTGGATCGGCTGCTGGCACCGCACCGCCATCCGCACCTGGTGGGCGACGTGAACATCCACGAGGTGTGCGAGCGTGTACGGTCGCTGGTGCTGGTCGAGTACCCGCAGGGGCTGCGAGTGCAGCGTGACTACGACACCTCCATTCCCGAGTTCCGCGGCGACCGCGCACAACTCATCCAGGCGCTGCTGAACATCGTGCAGAACGCGGCGCAGGTGCTCACGGATCGCATCGGCGTGGGCGACGCGCTGATCACGTTGAGCACACGCGTGGCGCGCCAGGTCACCTTCGGCCGGCAGCGTTATCGGCTGGCACTGGAATTGCATGTCATCGACAACGGACCGGGCGTGCCCGAAGCCATCAAGGAGCGGATTTTCTATCCCTTGGTGACAGGGCGTGATGGGGGATCGGGGTTGGGGCTGACGCTGGCGCAAACCTTTGTGCAGCGGCACCACGGATTAATCGAGTGCGACAGCGTGCCGGGTCGCACCGATTTCCGAATCCTCATTCCCTTGCCTTGAGGTCCCGATAAGCAATCCATGGGAACAAGGTAGAACCAACACATGAAGCCGATCTGGATAGTAGATGACGACCCCTCGATCCGCTTCGTCCTAGAGAAGGCGCTGGCACGCGAGAGCTTGCCGACGCGCAGCTTCACCCACCCGCGCGAGGTGCTGGAAGCGCTGGCTGAAATCACCCCCGGCGATCCCGAGCGGCAAGGTCCGCAGGTGCTGGTGAGCGACATCCGCATGCCGGGTGGCTCGGGCCTGCAACTGCTGGAGAAAGTGCGCGAACAGCAGCCGGGCCTGCCCGTCATCATCATGACGGCGTATTCCGATCTGGACAGCGCGGTCTCGGCCTTCCAGCGCGGCGCTTTCGAATATCTTCCCAAGCCCTTCGACCTGCCCAAGGCGGTGGAGTTGATCCGCCGCGCCGTCGAAGAAAGCCAGCGCGAAGAAGTCACCGAAGAGCGCCAGACCGCCACCCCTGAAATGCTGGGACAGGCCCCGGCCATGCAGGACGTGTTCCGGGCGATCGGGCGGCTGAGCCAGAGCCAGGTCACGGTGCTCATCACCGGCGAATCGGGTTCTGGCAAGGAGCTGGTAGCGCGCGCGCTGCACAAGCATTCGCCCGTGGCCGGCGGCCCCTTCGTGGCCATCAACACCGCGGCCATCCCGAAAGACCTGCTGGAGAGTGAACTGTTCGGCCACGAGCGCGGCGCCTTCACCGGCGCGCAGACGCAGCGGCGCGGGCGCTTCGAGCAGGCGGAAGGCGGCACGCTGTTCCTTGATGAAATCGGCGACATGCCGTTCGACCTGCAGACGCGGCTGCTGCGCGTGCTGTCCGATGGCCAGTTCTACCGGGTAGGTGGCCATGCCGGCGTCAAGGCCCACGTGCGCGTGATCGCGGCGACCCACCAGGACCTGGAACGCCGGGTGAAGGACGGCGTGTTCCGTGAAGACCTTTTCCACCGCCTCAACGTCATCCGGCTGCGCCTGCCCGCGCTGCGCGAGCGCCATGAAGACGTGCCCATGCTGACGCGGCATTTCCTGCAGCAGAGCGCGCGGCAACTGGGCGTGGAACCCAAGCGCATCTCCGACGCCGCGCTCGTCCGGCTGGGCCAGTTCGGCTTTCCTGGCAACGTGCGGCAGCTGGAGAACATCTGCCACTGGCTGACCGTGATGGCGCCGGCGCAGGTGATCTCGCTGCAGGACCTCCCGCCCGAAGTGCTGGAGGCGCCCGTGGCGGCGGCGCCACTGGAAGCTGCACCGGCCGTGCCTGAGCCGCGCAGCGAGGCGCCGGTTTCCACGCTGGCGGCCCCGGCTTTACAAGGCACTGCACCGGCCATTCCTGCGGCGGCGGTGCCCCGGGAAGACCGGGTGTTTGCCGCACCGGCCCTGGGGACGGCCTTCCCGCCGGCCGGGGCGTCGCAGGCGATCCTGGCGGACTCGCCGGGTTGGGAGCAGGCGCTGGAGGCCGAGGCGCACAAGCTGCTGTCCGGGGGGCAGACCGAGGTCTGGGATGCGCTGTCGCGGCGTTTCGAGTCGCGCCTCATCCGCACGGCGCTGGCCGCCACGCACGGCCGGCGCATGGAGGCGGCGCAGCGCCTGGGCATTGGCCGCAACACCATCACGCGCAAGATCCAGGAGCTGGGCCTGGACGCGCCCGAAGATGCATGAAAAAAAAGGCCTCCACGGCAATGAAAATGCCGGCATGTAGCTATTAATTTTGTAGCAAAGAAGCAATATTCGGCCAGTGTTTTCACACAGGCCTGTGCAGGCACGAGTCCTACAGGCGTGCGGTGCACAGGCCGACCTCCGGCGCAATGGATGCCTTGAAGAATGAAGGCACTGTTCAACCAACCGGAGTTACTTCATGTCCGATTTCAACGATGCAAACCGCGACCCTCTGACCAACGAGCCTGGCGCGCACCCCGTGGGCACCGGCGTCGGCGCTGCTGGTGGCGCAATGGCGGGAGCGGCGGCCGGTGCCTTCGGCGGCCCGATCGGCGCGGCCGTCGGCGGTGTGGCGGGTGCCGTGGTCGGCGGTCTGGCCGGCAAGGCCGCCGCCGAGTCGGTCAACCCCACCGTGGAAGATGCCTACTGGCGTGAAAGCTACGACCGCGAGCCCTACTACGTGAAGGGCCGCGCCTATGACGAATACCGTCCCGCCTACGAGCTGGGCTGGAGTTCGGTTGGCCGCTACGACGGCGATTTCGACGCCGTCGAACCCAACCTGGCCCGCGATTGGGGCACGGCACGTTCCACCAGCCGCCTCGAGTGGGAAGAGGCCCGCCCCGCTGCCCGCGCCGCCTGGGAGCGCGCAGGCCGTGGCACCACGCTGGGCTCCGACTCCGCTTACGGCAACACCTACGACAACACCACTGCCCTGGTGGACAACGACGACGTGGTCGATGTGCTGGACGACCTGCTCGAATCCTGCCGCGACGGCGAGTACGGCTTCAAGGCATCGGCCGAGCATGCCGACTCGCCTGAACTGAAGGGCATCTTCCTGCGCCACGCCAGCGAATGTGCGGCGGCCGCCACCGAGTTGGAGCGCGAGATCCGCAACCATGGCGGCGAGCCTTCCAGCGGTGGTTCCATGTCCGGCGCACTGCACCGCGGCTGGGTGTCCGTGAAGGCGGCGATGTCCACCCGTGACGACAAGGCGGTGCTGGAAGAGTGCGAGCGCGGCGAAGACGCGGCCGTGGCCCGTTACCGCAAGGCGCTGAAGGCTTCCCTGCCGGCGAACGTGCGTGCCATGGTGGAACGCCAGGCCGAGGGCGCACAGCGCAACCACGACGAAGTGCGTGCCTTGCGCAATCGCTTCCAGGCTGCGGCATAACGCTTGTATAGCCGGTTCTGCGAAAGCTGAGGAGCCGCTGTCACCGCCACCGCGGTGACCATGGCGGCGTCCATTTCGCTGCAACCCAATACCCCCAAAGCCCCGGACCCGGGGCTTTTTTTTCGTCTGCGGGCAATTCCTCACATCCGTTCGCATCGTGCTGCGGCGCTTCGCCTGGGGGCTTTGAACGGTCCATGGACGAACCCTAGAGTGAGCGGTTCACCGGTGTTGTAACAACCCGGTCGACCATTTCGTTCACAACACAAGGGGGGGATTTCATGAACGCAATCTACAGCAGCCCGGTATCCGCACGGCGACCGGTCCCCGAGCGGGGTCAGAGCTTTCCTGGTGCCGATCGGCGCGAGGTCAATGCCAACAGGGCTGAGCCCCAGCAACGCTCCCGTACGCGCACCACGGTGTCTTCCGACGGGCTGCAGCCGCTTTTTCCGCGCTCTGGCCGGGTGAACGGCGGTGCCGCCATGCCTTCGCCCCGGGCCGAATTGCCGCGCCCATCGGGGCTGGTGCAGCCGGCCGGAGACGTACATGCCGCCGCGCCTGGGTCAATCTTCCTGGAGGCCGCTTCGTTCGTCGAGGTTGACCTGTCCGACAGTGTGTCCGATCAGACATCGGTCTATTTCTCTGGCAGAACGTCTCCCCCTCGGGAGGAGGCATTGCATGACGTTGTCGAGGACACCATCGCCGCTCTCCTGGGCCCGGCCGTCGCGCAGGCACCGGACGTGGTCGCGCGGCTGGAGCGCAACACCGAAGTGCTTTTCACGAAAGGCATCGACACCCCGAAGAAGCTCCACGATTTCCTGAGCCAGGCGTGGCGGCACGATGCGGTGCTGAGTTTTATCGGGATGGGCTTTGCCGATGGCGCGGGCTACATGGCCGGCATGACGGCGGCCAACGAAAAGCTGGTGGCGATGCTGCCGTTGACGCTGCTCAGGAATCCCTCGCTGCTGGGGCTGGCGGTGGGCGTCGGCGTGGGCGCGGTCGATGTGTTCACCAGCGTGGTGGGCGGGGCCATCATCAAGCCCGGCATCTACAACGACTATGGCGGCAACGCCCGGTTGCCGGCGTCGTTGCGGCCGGATCCGCACGCGGAGATTCTGAAGAACGCGGGCGTTTCGGCGGGTCTCAACGTGGCCAAGAACCTGCCCAGGACGGTGGAGCCCTACATCCAGGCTGCCATCGAGGGCCGGGGCGACCACAGCGTGAACCGTGCCTGGGCGGACCGCATCGACGCGACTTTCATCGATGGGTTCGGCGGCATGCTGGCCGCCGGGGCGAAAAACGTGATGAAGCTGTCGCAGACGGTGCCATATGACGCCCGCATGCTGCTGCGCGACGACCTGCCCGAAGTCATCGACAAGACCCAGACCTCCTGGGGCGACAGGATCAAGGCCATGGGCCCGTCGGCGCTGCAGGGCGCCAAATCCCTGGTGACCTCGCCCGTGCCGGTCGCGGTGGTGGCCACGGTGGGCCTGTTTGCGTCCGAGCTCTTTGCCGCCAACGCCAGCATCGACCTCGCAGGATCGCCGGCATCGCTGCCCCCCGACCGGGCCGATGCCGGCATGCTGGCGGGCAAGCGGGCCTCGTCGGTCATGCTGTTCGGACTCATGTCGGGGTTGATCGAAATCGGGGTCCCGTATGTGGCCCAGGGCGGTGCATACGCCGCCCGGAAAATCCAGGACGGCTGGCAGCAGGCGCCCAACGTGATGGCCTGGGCGCAGGAGCGCCTGGGGCCCACCGCCCGCAGGCCGCTGGATGTGGAAATGGGGCTGGCGGGCACGGCCCGTCGCTGACCCCCGCTGGCCCGCGAGGGGCCGCGGCTTCGTTGGTTAGTCCAGCGTGGCGACGACCGGCGCGTGGTCGCTGGGCTGCGGGTTCTTGCGCGGCGCGCGGTCGATCGTGCAAGCGGTCACGCGCGCCCGCAGCGCTTCGCTCACCAGGATGTGGTCGATGCGCAGGCCGCGGTTCTTCTGGAAGCCCAGCATGCGGTAGTCCCACCACGAGTAGCTCTTTTCGGGCTGGTCGAACAGTCTGTAGGCGTCGGTCAGGCCCAGTTGCAGCAGCTGCTGGAAATGGCCGCGTTCCTCCACGGTGTGGTGGATGGTGTCCTTGAGGCCCACCGGATCGAACGAGTCGCGGTCTTCGGGGGCCACGTTGAAATCGCCCAGCAGGGCCAGGCGCGGGTGCGCCTGCAGTTCCTCACGCAGCCAGCGGTGCAGCGCTTCGAGCCACAGCATCTTGTAGGCGAATTTTTCCGACCCTGGCGCCTGGCCGTTGACGAAATAACCATTCACCAGCCGCAGGGGGCCGTCCGGGGTGTCCAGGGTGGCGGCGATCACGCGGGCCTGCGCGTCTTCGTGGGCGGGGATGTTCCGCACCACGTCGCGCAGCGGGGTGCGGCTCAGGATGGCAACGCCGTTGTAGGTTTTCTGGCCGAAGGCCACCGCGTGGTAGCCGATCTCCTTCAACGCGTCATGGGGAAACTTTTCGTCCACCAGCTTCAGTTCCTGCAAGCACAGCGCGTCCACGGGGTTGTCGGCGAGCCAGGCGATCACCTGGGGCAGGCGCACGGAGAGAGAGTTGATGTTCCATGTGGCAATTTGCATTACTGTTCCAATGCCTTATTAATCAAAGGCTTAGATGTGGTTAATCGGCGATAGGGTGGCTGGCTACCCGGCCAGCTACCCAACTCTGCTGCGCTTGGAGCGCGGAAGATCGACGGGTCCAATCCTACCCATCGCTGCGCGCTTCGAGCTGCTGGATGTACCGATTCATGCTGGCTGCGGTGATCCCGCTCGCCCAGCTTGACCAGCACCAGCTTCTTGTCCTTCACGAGGCGGTAAACCGTGGAGCGTGAACCGTCCAGCTTCTGGCAGGCCCGAGCGATCCGGTACAACAGGTGGGACGGCTCGGTGAGCGTGTCCACCTGCGGTGGCGGTGTGCGATGAGGTGACGGGAACGTGTGCACGCGGCGATTACCGGCGGCTGGTTGGTTTGCTTTGGTCACTGCGGTGCTCTCCGCGGCTGAGCCAGGCGAATTGCGGCGGGTTGCCCGCCTCTTTGTATGTGGTCCACAAGGCCGCGCCTTCATCGCAGCGCTCGTGGCGGGGGCTGATGCCAGCGGCGACGCACTGCTGACGGGTGAGGTGGTGTAGCCGGTAGGCGCGGTCTGCCGCGGACCAGTCGGGGGCTGTGGAGTTGGTCATCGACGCCCCTGGATGTGCTTGGCAATCAACGCGGCCACCTGCCGGGACAGGTCGCTTTCCAGCAGCGCGTGCAGGGCGTCGATAGGCATGCGGCGCATTGCCGTCTCGGAGATGGCATAGGCCCAGTCACCATTTGCCAACTGCACGCGCACATGCAGGCCCATATCGGTCTGCCGCTTTTCCGTCTCCAGCACCAGCGCATGCATGCTCTCCAGCTTTACATGCACGGGCTCGTGCAAGGTGGCCCACAGGAAGTCGCCCATTGGCTCCCTGGGCGCGATGGCGAACGATTGCTGCCCTTGCTGCAGTCTGATCGGGACGGCTTGGGGCGGCAGAGCCACGCTGTCACCAAGGATGTAGCGCGCCTCATCGACAGCGTTTATCAGGAGGCGTTTCTCCTCTGAGACTTTGCGCAACTGCGCGCCGTCCATCGCCCTGCTGTGTTCCAGCTCCGCGATCCGCGCGCGCGCACGCCGCCGCTGGTTTTCGGCGCTGCGGTGCAGTCTCTTCCATCAGCGTCAGGTAGGGGCCAGCGAAACTCCATTCTTCGTCGCTGACATCCGTCGGGTGGGGCTTGCGGGGCATGCCCGCACTCTAGCTTCACCGATCCCGGATTACTCAAAGTGCATAACACGCTCTAGGTCTATCCCCGTGCTTGACCTTCCAAACTGGGCTGCTACCCACGCAGTCTTTACAGTCACGACCGCTCTTCAGAGTTGCAGCACGAATTGGAGATTAACCCGGGAAAGCCTGTGAAACACCTGTTTGGTCTAGTTGACGAGTTGGGCGCAGCAGTGGCACACGCTCGGAGTGATATCGAAGCTGAGATCAGTCGACTTGGAGGGGCCATCCCTGCCATGTCTGTAGAAGTGGCTGGTGTGATCCATGTCAGCGGCCTCTGTGTTCCTGCAAAGTAGGTTCTGTCTAGGCCACGTCCAGGTTGCATTGCCTGGATGACCGTATGCTGGTTTAGGCGACCGGCATCGGTTGATGCAGCGCACGGCACGATGTCTGGCCTGTGCTCTGGCCTGGCCTGGCCTGGCCTATGGTTAGGCTGCAGTCTTGGCTTACTCGGTCAGTGTTAAGACGGCGCTGCGGCAACGCAGGTCGCCGACTTGCATCACGTCGAACGTGCTGTCCTAAATGTCGGCTTCGTCGGCCCAGCAGAGTGAGGGGGACTTCACCGGCTGTGCTTTTCAGCGGCGGTTGGCGCTACGGGATTGCACATCGCGTCGATGTGCGAGTTGATGAGGGGAGAGGCAAGATTCAGCGCGGCGCGCACGAGCCGGTAGGCGTCGGGCTGGCGTGTCTTGTCCGAGTGGGCTTCGACCCAGCGCGCAGCCTCAACGACCTTCAGCAGGATCTGAAACGCTCGGGCGTCCGAAGGGCTCGCCACAGCAATCTCCGGGCGGGGGTGCTCATCGAGGCGAACGCTGCCCTCGTCCGGGTATTCCTGCAGCCAGCAGAAGAGGCCCGCCGGTTCGACGCCATTTCTGGTTTTTCTGGCTGGCCCCGGATGCACGCACACGGTGGAAGCCAGCTGCTCGGCGGAGCCTGCCGGTACGATAAGGCTCAGGGCGTCTCGGAGCTGGTAGCCATTGATGGCCACTACCGAGAACTGCGAGACGTAGGCCTGTGTTTGGATGCCCGTCTGCTGGTGCTGGACACTGCGAGCCAGGCACGCGCGGACGAGGTGGTCACGTTGCTGGTGGAGGCGCTGCCAGGGCTCTCGGTGGCACTGCGGGGTAAGAAAAAACTTACACAAGCCTTCTAAAAAAAATTATGTTGCAAACGCAACATTCATTTTTCAGGGGGCACGATGGACGAGAAGATCGAGCGCTTCAATGCGATGCGCAGCGAGCTGCTGACGGTTGAGGCGGCGCTGGCGAACCACAAGCGCGATTACGTGGTGGACGGTGTGAGCTGCCCACTGAAAACCCGCGTTGCCCTGGATGCCAGGCGCGCCGATCTGAAGCTGGCCCTGCACCTGCTGCGCCCTGAAATCGTCGCGCTGCAGGAGGAAGCGAAGGCCTTCAAGTACCAAACGTTCCTGCACCACCTCGTCCCAACTGTGCAAGGCTGCTGGCCGTGACGACATGGTGGCAAAGGCGCAAGAGGCCTCGCGCAAGGCGCTTGCGCAGTCGGGCCGGGGTGAGGCCTACCGCGCAATGACTTGAGGGAGTAGGCCGTGAGCAACATGCACGACCCGATCAACTGGACAGCGGGCCAATTGGGCACGCGCCAGGAGCAGGACAAGCCCCGTCAGAACAATCCGAGGCCGGCCGGCGTGATCCGGTCAGGCAGCGGCACCGACGTGCTGCTGCGCTATCTGCGGCATAGCCCGGGCCGCTGGTTCTACCATTACGAGTTGGTGATGGCGCTGGGCCGCTCCAAGGGGGAAATCGACTGGGCGCTGCAGTTCCTCAGGGACCAGAGGCACATCAAGTCTGAAGAGGTCGCGCTACCCGGGCGTAAGTCAGTCTTTCGTTATTCGTTGTGCAAATGAAGTCGTAGCGTTCAGCATTACACTTTTTAAAAATTAGCAAAGTGTGAATTATGGAAAATCCATACCCTGCCGCTGCAGTCAATTCCAAGGAACTCTTCACTAAGGTTCAGAGGGTTCGTGATGCATATATAACGCTGCTTAACCTCAATGAGGGGGCACCGCCTAAATCTGTGATGGAGCCGGCTAGCGCTATCGCAGAAAGACTAAGTAGCTTCTACGAGCGCTGGCATAAGAATAATATTGATCTTGCAGTTGACAGCGCGGATGCAGTAGGTATCTATGGACATTCGATAGCTGATGAGTGGCAGAAATCGAGTTCTTTGAAAAATATCGGAAAGGAAATTGCAGATAGCCTCAGGGATGCAAGCCAGGATTTAAGGATGTATGCCGCCGCTCATGTAGGTGGCCATCCTACACCTCCTCCTCCTTTCGACGACTCTATGGTTCCGGCAGCACTGCTGCATTCTTTTGACGCAATCGACAAGAGGTATGCTGGACTCGCCGGAGTTGCGGAGAAAACTGAGAGGCAGATTGCGGTCATAGAGGCACGCCTTCAGGCTCTCGGAGAGATTGCGGATGCGTCTGCGCAACGGGTGGAGGCGCTCACTGCTTCACAAGCAGATATCTTTCGCAAAGAGCTAAACGAGCAAGTCGAAGATATACGCGGCAATTTCACTGCGGTGTCTAGCACTCTCAATGAACAGCTTGTTGCTTTCGAAGGGTATAAGAACCAAGCATTGAAAATGCTTGACCAAATGGCCGCGACGACCTTATCCGGAGGCTATGTCGGAAGTTCGGCGAAAGAGGAGTCGTCGGCGAATCTCTTTCGGTGGTTCTCCATTGGGCTGATGGGGGCGACACTTCTGTTTCTAGGAGGCACGCTGTTTGAACTGTCGTTCGCTGGTCTGGAGTGGAGGACCGGTGCGATACGGGTTGCCATTTCGCTCTTGATGGCTGTCCCTACCGCGTATTTGGCGCGTGAATCTGCGAAGCACCGTGCGCAAGCTGTAGAGTTGCGCAGGACTTCTCTCGACTTTTCTGTCCTAGAGCCATTCCTTAAAACTGTGGAAGGTGAGGCCGGCGCAAAACTTCGCGCCGAGCTGGCTCTCCGCGTTTTCTTTCGGGGTGGCAAATCAGATGAAGCTCCATCGTATGGCTTAGATCCTCAAGCCATCATCATCAAAGGAATGGACACCATTGCGGACTTGGCAAAACAGCGGAAAGCCTGACCAGTTGGCAGTTTCAGCCCGTAAGAATGCTTAGCCCTGGCATCCCGCTAACCGATCCCGAGCAAGCCCCGAGCTGTAGAGCGCCAGGGCTTGTCCTTGCCGGTGCGCCCCTGTAGCCGTGCCAAGCCTGTCAGCTTCGCGGCATGACAAAACCAACCCCAAAGCCTGCCAAGCCCGTGAAGGCCAAAAGCAAGGCGGGGGCAGCACGCAAGAGCCCGCCCCCTCGTAAGAGCCCCTCAACTCGGGCCGCTCCCAATCGTTATAGCCCTGCGGTGCGACAGCATCTGCACGCTCTTATCGACGGGCAATAGCCTGCGCTCGATCTGCGCGATGCTAGGAATGCTGGGTGTGGCGACGGTGCTGCGCTGGTTGACCGAGGATGACAAGACCGCATTCAAGGACCAATACATGCGCGCGCGAGGCGCAGGCGGATTTTATGGCCGAGGACATTCTGGCCATTGCCGACGAAGAGTGCACCATGGTGAAGGCCGACAAGCACGGCTCAAACGACGACGACGAGAGGAACACGGAAGAGGTGTTGATCCCACTTCTGTCGCCCGCAACCGTCTGCGCGTCGATGCCCGCAAGTGGCTCGCCAGCAAGATGGCCCCCAAGAAGTACGGCGACAAGATTGAGGCGGTGCACACCGGGCCGGATGGCGGTGCCCTGCAGATCGCCAGCACGGTGACGTTCGTGCGCCCGCAGGTCCGCAAAGAGGATTGACGTGCTGGCGGTGAATCTACAGCTTCCCGAGAAGCTGGCCGGCTTGTATGAACCGTACCGATACAAGGTGTTGCAAGGCGGGCGCGGCGGCGGGAAGTCTCACGGCGTGGCCGAGGTGCTGCTCGACCTGGGCGCAAGGAAGCCCCTGCGTATCTTCTGCGCGCGCGAAATCCAGAAGTCGATGCGCGACTCTGTGCACCGGCTGCTGAAGGACAAAATCGTCAAGCTGGGGCTGACGTCTTTCTATGAGGTCCTGGACACGGAGATTCGCGGCGCCAATGGTGCGCTAATCCTGTGCGGGGCTGCACGCCGGTAGCCGTAGCTGGGCAACTGCGCAATCTCCTGGCGCAGTTCGGCGAGCAGTTCGGCATCCCCACTGGGCGTGCGGTGCCTGCGGCCATCGGTCCAGTCTTCATCGCGCACCAGCAGGTCGCACACGTGCGAGCGCGCTAGCCCCATCGTCCGGCAGACCGTCTTCACTGGTCGTCCCCGGGCAACAAGGGCGAGCGCGCAATCCACTTTTTTTGTCGCGGCGTACTCCACGGCTTCCTTGAGAATTTCGTTCTCCAGGGTCTTCTTGCCGAGCACGCGCTGGAGTTTGGCGATCTCCGCGCGAGCGGCAGCCAGCTCCGATGCCGGCACCACCGCCTCACCTGCAGACACGGCCGTCAACGCTCCCTGGCGTTCGAGCCTGCGCCATTGGAACAGCAGCCCCGCCGAAACGCCTTCTTGGCGGGCCACCAGCGACACGCTCATGCCTGGCTCGTAGGTGCGCCGCACCAGGGCCGCTTTCTCAGCCAGGGACCAGCGCCTGCGGCGCTGGTCCTTCACCACTACCTCTACTGACTCCGTATGCCTAGTCATATGCACAGTCCTGTTCCTATCTCCAAAGATAAGTGACAGGACGGGGCCGGGGAATCAGGGAGCTATCTCAGAGGGAGAGCCCCGCTATCAGCGCATTTCAAAAAGATCCTGCCGTTATTGTTTGGCCGGCTGTGCCAAAACAGTGATTTCTCGCACTATGAACCTACCAAACGAAGGCGTGTGAACAGGTTGATCCATCGGCTCAACAACCGGCTGAGTGTATATAGGAGTGCCTTTGACAATGGGTATGGGCGCGGCACTGAAGCTGCTTCTGGGTCTATCAACACTCAAATCCGTTCTCAACCAGAAGCTTGTGCCTTCCATCGAAATCAATAGTTGATTGGCGCTAATGATTTCTGTAGTGACGAAGGGAGTGTCGTAATCCGAAATGCCGCTAGTTATCTGGCCATCTCCAACGTGGAAATCTGACAACGTGGTAGGTCGATCCAGCCGATCAACCACGAGCCGAAGTTTTCCTCCAGTTGGCTTGTCTAGGAACACTGAATCGAACGAATCCGCCAGAAGTTTGAATTTCATTGAACGTGGGGAATGTGGGGAATCTGGGTATCAATCGATTGATGATGCCAGATCGTTAGCCAAGTCGTCTTAGCGCGTGCCAAGCCTGCCAACATGCCCGCATGGCTCATTCTATGGAATACGATTTCGCTGTTGTTCTGCCCTTTGTTCAGGCCCGCGTGCCTGGGCTGGCGTGTGCGCAGGATGCCCGCGCCATCGGGCTACGCCGGGACGGCGACCTAGTGGGCGGGATGCTCTACGAGGGTTTAACGGCCGAAATCTGTGGATGCACGTTGCCTCAGAGCCTGGGGCGCGATGGCTCAATCGGTCTTTCCTTCGTGCCTGCTTTCTATACCCCTTCTCGATTTGTGGCGTTGTCCATGGAGTTCACCTTCGTCACCTTCCACGACCCGAACCGAGGCAACACGATCTGGTCGAAGTCGGCGTTCCGGTAGTTGATGGTGCCCTGGGCGTACAAGGGCACGAGCAGGCGCTTTTCGCGGAAGTCGGCGACCAGCTCGCGGATGGTCCACTCTGCCGCTTCCCGGCCCTTGCGCTCCTGCTTTTCTGCGGCGGGGTCCGCTCCGCAATCAATCGAAGCGCGGATGCTGCGGGCCAGTTCGCGCGCAGCGGATAGTGAAGTGTCGGGGTAGTTTCCGATGGCCAGTTCTTTGCGCCGGCCGCCTGGCAGACGGTAGCGAAGAACCCAGGAGGCGGTGCCTCCGGCCGAAAGCGTGAATGTCAGCCCATCGCCATCCGACTTTGCGATGGGCTCGCCTTTGGTAATCCACCGTCTTATTTGCAGGTCTGAAAGCGTGTGTGTGACCTTCGGCATCTTGATATCCCAATTGGGTAGCTAGAGCGTGTTATGAACTTCCCGCCGCAGCTAGCACCCGTGCAGCGGCGGGCAACATGAGCACTGCAAACACCAGAAAATGCAGCCCGCCGAGCACTTCCGGCAACCGCACATAGTCCCGGCAGAGCCCGCGGAACCTCGCCAGCCAACCAAAGCTTCGCTCCACCACCCAGCGCCGCGGCAGCAGTACAAAGCCTTTCTTCGCCTCGGGCAGCTTCACGATCTGCAGATCGATGCCGTTGTCCTGCGCCGCCTTGGATGCCGCCTTACCCGTGTAGCCTTGGTCTGCCCAGGCCCGTTGCACCGTATGGCCAGTGGCCTGCTGCACGTCCTCGCACAACTGGTGCACCTGAGCGCGCTCTTGCTCGTCGGCCGGCGTGACATGTACCGCCAGGAGATGGCCCAGCGTGTCCACGGCCATGTGCACCTTGCTGCCTCGCTTGCGTTTGTAGCCGTCATAGCCTGCACGTGGGCCACTCTCGCAACTCGATTGCAGCGTTCGCCCGTCCATCACCACGGCGCTGGGCTGGCCCTGGCGCCCTTGGGCCACGCGGATGATGGAGCGCAGATCAGAGACCATGGCCTCGAAGCAGCCCGCATCCAGCCACCGCCGGCTCTGCTGGTAAACCGCTTCCCAGGGCGGCAGATCGTTGGGCAGCATCCGCCAGGGCGCTCCCGCGCGCACCAGCCAGCGCAGCGCGTTGAAGACTTCTCGCAGATCATGCTCGCGCTGGGGCGCGTGCTGGTCCATCAGGCTCAGGTAAGGCGCTTGCGGGGCATCTGCAAACTCTACCCTTGGCTTCGCTCTCACGGAGCAAAGTTCATAACACGCTCTAGCAGTGTAGCTACCCACTGGGCTACCCAACGGGGCCGCGCCACTATGACACGTTATCAAACGTTATGAACCAATAATCCCATTGAAATCAACGACTTGCGGAGGTATCTGGTGCATTAAAAAAACGCCCTGAATCAACGATTGATGTTCCATGTGGCAAGTTTCATGTTCGACCCATCTTGTTGGCGCACGCGCCGTTCGTCTTCGGAGCATCCCCCGCCTGCGGCCATGTGGCTTCGCGCGGGGATGAGTCCGCCGATTTTCCCCCGGGTGGGCTCCGCCCGCGCGAAATCGCTGGGCGAGGGGTCGCGGTGGTGTCGGGGAGGGCCGAGTGCCGTGCCGCTTGTGGGTCGAGAAGGCCTGTAATGCCCGTGGAAGGAGGCCTGAGTGGTAGCGCGGGTAAACCGAAGGCGGCAGGCCGCGCGGCGGAGACCGAATGCGTCGGAAAGAAAGGGAAGGGGGCTTATGCGCGGCACCTTGAAACCGCAACCTTCGCCCCGCAGCGAAAGCGTTCAGCGCAGCGGCGACAGAATGCCCGTGAGGCGCCGCCAATCGACGGGCTTGAGAAAGTGGTGGTCCACTACCGCCAGCAGTTCGGTGACGCGGTCGTTGGTGTCCGTCCAGCCGGTCAGGGCGATCAGGACGATATCGTCGTTGTGCTTGTCGCGCACGCGCCGCGCCAGTTCCAGGCCATCCATGCCTGGCATGTCGAAATCCAGCAGCACGCAGGCCGGCTGGTGCTTTTCGATGTAGTTCAGCGCGTCCGCGCCGCTGTTGGCAATCGCAGCGGTAAAACCATCCAGTTGGAGGGCCATCGCTGCCAGCTCCGCCGTCTCGGGATGATCGTCCACCACCAGTATTTCCGCCGCCCTTTGGGTCATTCCGCTCGTCTTTCTAGTAACTGCGTTTTATACCTGCAAGCGCTCCAACCGCCTATGTCAAAAGACATGGCATGGCCGCCAGCGCCGCGTGGCAAACGGAGTTCCTGCAATAGGGGTTTGTGGGTGGTCGTCACGGCGACGGGGCGAGCGATGCGTCGGCACGCGCGGTCTCCTGCGGGCCACGCACCTGCGGCAGGCAGTCCGGGTATTCGCGCTGGATGAAGGTGACCAGCGCCTCGCGCACGCGGCAGCGCAGGTCGAACGCCAGGCCCGACGATCGGGCCGAGACCAGCACGCGGATCTGGATGGTGCGCTCGGTCACGTCGGTGAGCTGCAGCACGCTCACGCGCCGGTCCCATTCCGGAGCCGTCTCCAGGACGCGGCTCAGTTCGGCGCGCAGCGGGTCCAGCGGCAGGCGGTAGTCCGCGAACAGGAACACGGTGCCCAGGATCTGCGAGCTGGTCCGTGTCCAGTTCTGAAAGGGGTTCTCGATGAACCACTGCAGCGGGATGATCAGCCGCCGCTCGTCCCAGATGGCCAGCACCACGTAGGTGCCCGTGATCTCTTCCACGCGGCCCCATTCTCCCTGCACGATCAGCACGTCGTCGATGCGGATGGGCTGGGCGAGCGCGATCTGCAGGCCCGCGATGATGTTGCTGAACACGGGCCGTGCCGCGATACCGGCCACGATGCCGACCACGCCGGCCGAGGCCAGCAGGCTGGCGCCCACCTGCCGTGCGCCAGGAAAGGTCATGAGCATGAGCGATACCGCGGCCATCACCACGCCCGTCATGGCGGTGCGTGACAGCACCCGGGCCTGCGTGGCCACGCGGCGCGCCGTCAGGTTGTCTTCCACGTTCGCCGGGTAGCGGGCGATGAGTCCGTCCGCCACTCCGCCGATGGCGGCGATCAGCGCCCAGGCTGTCACCGCGATGAGCGCCAGCCCCGTGAGGTGCCGCACCGTGCCGAGGTGGGGCAGCGTATCGGCCGCGGCCACCCAGACCAATTGCGTGGCGAACAGGGGCAGCAGCACGCGCATGGCGGGGACGCAGGCCTGCACGACGGTCTGCAGTACGGGCAGCCCGCGCGTGGCCCGCAGGGCGAGCAGCGCGGCGATGCGGTGGGCCATGGCACCGGCCATGGCGGCCAGGCTGGCGCCGAGCAAGGTGGCGAGCCAGGGGGAGAGGGACAGGAAATCCAGCATCGTCGAGGGGGCTCCTTTGGATGGGGTGGCAAGAAAAGAAACGGCAGCGAGATGGGCGGGCCGCTTCGGGGCGGCCGCTCGCCGGCCGGGCGAGATGGGAAGCGAACAGGACCGGTTGACAACCCCGGTTTTGACAGGGCGGTGCCCTGGCCGCAGCGGGCCGGGCGCGGGTACATCCCGATTGTCCAAAAACGGCTTGGAAGTAAAAGGTTCCAAGAACTGTTACGTTTTGACATACTGCAGGGCGCGTGCCCCTCAGGCATGTCCTGACCAGTGTGTGTGTCCTGCCGTGATGGAAGGTTCAAAGCGACTGTGATGGTGTCTCCACGAATGCATAGCGAGCGCGCTACCTGCGCGACCGCCTTCGGCCCCCGGGGCCGGCCAGCGGCATGGGGTACCGGCCCATGGCGGTGAGCACCCGCTCCGGCGGCATCGGCGGCCTGCACGACCACGCCATGGGCGACGCGCGGTGGCGCCGTGGGGCCGCGCTGGTCATCGCCATGGCGCTGCTCGGTGCGTGGCTGGTGGTCGAAACCGTGGCGCACGTGCGTGCCTCGGGCCGGGGGGAAGAGCGCAGCCGCCAGCTGGCGCACACGGCCGATTCGCTGCTCAACCAGAGCATGGGCAGCCCGATCCTCGGTGCCGTGACGCTGCTGGGGCTCAGCGAGCCCGCGCTGAAAGAGGTGGCGACCGGCGAGCTGCCCCCCGATGCGCCCGAGGCGCTCGCCCGCCTGGCCGTGGTGCGCGGCCGGTTCCTCATGAGCGGCGTGTACGTGCTGTCGCGCGATGGCACCGTGGTGGCGCACGAGACGCCGGGCGCGCCGTCCACCGGCATCAACCTGGCCTACCGGCCGTATTTCAAGCAGGCCATCCGGGGCGGCGTGAACGTGTACCCGGCCCTGGGCAGCAACACGCAGGAGCGCGGCCTGTACTACGCCGCGCCGCTGTACGAGGGCGATTCGCCGGCCAGCGCCATCATCGGCGTGGTGATGGTCAAGGTGTCGTTCGACGCGTTCGATGCGCAGATGGCCCGCTCGGGCTACCCCATGCTGCTGATGTCGCCCAAGGGCGTGGCCTTTTCGGCCACCCGGCCTGAATGGCGCTACGCCATGGCGCCGCCGCTCACCCAGGCACGCATCGATGCCGTGCGCGACCAGCGGCAGTTCGGCAAGGTCTTCGACAACGGCGTGGCGTCGGCGCTGCCGTTTCGGCTCGATGCGCGCGAGGTGGTGGTGAACGGGACGACCTACGCGCTCGAAAAGCACCCCCTCGACTGGAAGGACCCCGACGGCACCTGGCAGCTTGTCGCGCTGGACGATTTGAGCGCGCTGCTGCCCCCGTCGCGGCGCTGGCTGATCGGCGGCGGTACGTTCGCCCTGCTGCTGTTCATGGGCGGGATGATGCTGGAGATGCTGCGCCACCGCGCCCGCATGACGTCCGCGATGGAGCGGTTCCAGGTGCTGGGCGCGGCGCTGCAGACCAGCCCGGTGGCGGTGGTCATCACCGACGCGCAGGGGCGCATCGAGTGGGTCAACACCGAGTACGAGCGCAACAGCGGCCGCACGCTGCAGGAGGTGCGTGGCCGCAAGCCCTCGGTCATCTCCAGCGGCCAGACGCCACCCGAGACCTACCAGCAACTGTGGGCGCGGCTGCTGTCGGGCCAGTCCTGGCGCGGCGAATTCATCAACCGCCGGGCGGACGGCACCCTGTTCCATGAAGAGGCGACGCTCTCGCCTGTGTTCGACCAGCGGGGCCGGCGCATCGCCATCGTCGGGCTGCACGAGGACGTCACCGACCGCATCACCGCCCACCACGAACTGCAGCGGCGCGAGCGCCTGCTCAACGACCTGCTGGCCCAGCAGACCGCCATCTTCGACAACGCGCCGCCCATCCTGCTGGTGTGCGACGGCGTGTTCCGCCAGTTCAACCCGGCATTCGCCGAGTTGATGAAAGGCTCGGCCACCGAGTTGCTCGGCCACTCCGTGTCGCGGATGTTCGGCGGCGCGCAGGGCCATGGCGTGTTTCTGGAGCGCACCGGCGCCCGGCTGGCGGCGGGCGAGGCGGTCCGGGAGGTCTGCACGCTGCACCGACTGGACGGCACGACGTTCGAGGCCCGCGTGTCCGGCCGCGGCCTGGAGATGGACGGCTTCAGCGATTCGTGCCTGTGGGTGATCGAGGACGTGAGCGAGGCGCGCGCGGCCGAGGAAGCCATGCGCGAGATCAACGACCGCCTGGCGCTGGCGCAGGAGGCCGGCAAGGTGGGCGTGTTCGACCTGGACCTGGCCTCGGACCGGCTGGTGTGGAGCGACAAGCTCGAATCCCTGTACGGCGTGCCGCCGCAGCCCCAAGGGCGAAGCCTGCAGGACTGGCTCGACCGCCTGCACCCCGAGGACCGGGCCCGCGCCCAGGCGCGCATCGACAGCGCCCTGGCTGGCAGCGACGGCCAGTTGCAGGACTCCTGGCGCGTGGTGCGGCACGATGGCGAGGTGCGCTGGTTCCTGTGCGCGGCGCGCATCATCCGCGACGACGAAGGCCGCGCGCGGCGACTGATCGGCGTGCAGGTGGACGTGAACGACCAGAAGCTGCTGGAGGCGCAGGTGGCCGAGCAGCTGGTGTTCCAGCAGGCGCTCATCGACGCGATTCCCGTGCCGCTGTTCTACAAGGACGCGGAGGGGCGCTACGTGGGTTTCAACCGCGCCTACGAGCGCGCCTTCGGCGTGCGGCGCGACGACCTCATCGGCCGCACCGTGCTGGACCTGCATTACCTGTCCGAGGCCGAGCGCGCCGCCTTCGACTCCGATGCGCAGTTCGCGCTGAGCGGCGCGCAGTCGGTGCACAAGGAGGTGGACCTGCCCTATGCCGACGGCGAGATCCACCACACGCTGTTCTGGCTGCATGGGTTCCAGAGGCCCGATGGCACGCCGGGCGGCGTGATCGGCACCTTCGTGGACATCACCGACCGCCAGCGGGCCGAGCGCGAGCTGCGCCGCGCCAAGGAGATGGCGGAGGAGACCACCGCGCTCAAATCCAACTTCCTGGCCAACATGAGCCACGAGATCCGCACGCCGATGAACGCCATCATCGGCATGTCGCACCTGGCGCTCAAATCGGGCCTCACGCCGCGCCAGAGCGACTACGTCTCCAAGATCCAGCAGGCCGGCCAGCACCTGCTGGGCGTGATCAACGACATCCTGGATTTCTCCAAGATCGAGGCCGGCAAGCTCATCGTCGAAAAGCAGCCCTTCGTGCTCGACCGCATGCTGGAGGGCGTGGCCGACGTGGTGGGCTACAAGGCGGGCGTGAAGGGACTGGAGCTGGTGCTCGATGCCGCCGCCGACGTGCCCGCGCACCTGGTGGGCGATGCGTTGCGGCTGGGGCAGATCCTCATCAACTTCGCCAACAACGCCATCAAGTTCACCGAGCGCGGCGAGATCCACATCCTGGTGCGCGTGCTCGAGCGCGCGGGCCAGCGCGTGCTGCTGCGCTTTGAGGTGCGCGACACCGGCATCGGCATGACCCCCGAGCAGATGGGGCGGCTGTTCCAGAGCTTCCAGCAGGCCGATGCATCCACCACGCGGCGCTACGGCGGCACCGGCCTGGGCCTGGCCATCTGCAAGAACTTGGCCGAACTCATGGGCGGCGAGGTGGGTGCCGAGAGCGAACCCGGCAAGGGCTCGGCCTTCTGGGTGACGCTGCCGCTCGATTGCGGCATGACCGTTTCCGCACTGCGGCCGCCGCCCGGCGTGCGAGGGCGCCGCGTGCTGGTGGTGGACGACAACC
>NZ_BAAJYS010000025.1:0-29324 GCF_057543315.1 Acidovorax sp. KPB24-07 | reverse complement strand
CAGCGCAATATCCACTAGGGCATATCGCTACAAAAAATATAGCAACGCTCCTGACCTTGGCAACGGGCTACGCCACGGCAGCCGAGCGCACCAGTCCCATTTCGGCGCTGCTGAGCAGGGATTCGATGTCCATCATGATGAGCATGCGCTCGCCGACGCTGGCAATGCCGGTCACGAAGGCCGAATCCACCTCGCCCTGGAACTGCGGCGCCGGCCGGATGGCCTCGGCCTGCAGGGGAACGACGTCGGCCACCGCATCCACGACGGCGCCCATCACCGTGCCGCCCACGTTGAGGATGATGACGACGGTGAAATCGGTGTACTCGGCCTGCGCGCAGCGCAGCTTCAGCCGCAGATCGACGATGGGGACGATCACGCCGCGCAGATCGATCACGCCCTTGATGAAGTCCGGCGCGTGGGCCATGCGGGTGGGTTGCTCGTACGAGCGGATTTCCTGCACGCGCAGGATGTCGATGCCGTATTCCTCCTGCCCCAGACGAAAGGTGAGGTACTCCGCTGCGTTGGCGGCGGCACCCGTGGCATGGCGGGGAGAGGCGGAAGCGGGGGTCGACAGCATGGCAGGTCCTTCACAGATCAGGGTTCAGCACGTGCAGACGACCGTCTGGCGCGCGCGGCAATGGTCCAGCATATCAGCCGCCTTGTTACTTGTGCTGACATTTAGCCGATTCCACCTATTCAAAGAAGGCCATTGCTGTGCTAGCAACGGCCTGCCCTCGGGCTTCGGCAGCGCTGGTGGCGGTTGCCTGTGGCGGCCCACCGGAAAGCCCCTGGGGCCATCAAGACCCGGGCCGCTTGCCCGCCTGTCCGGCGTGCCGACAGGACAGCCTCAGGCTGGCAGCAACGTGACACCCGTCTTGGCCTGCAGCGCTTCGAAAGTCACGCCCGGCGCGAGTTCGACCACCTGCAGCCCCTTGGGCGTGACGTCCATCACGGCCAGGTCGGTGATGATGCGATCCACCACGCCCACGCCGGTGAGGGGCAGCGTGCACTGGGGCAGGATCTTGAGGTCTTCGGTGCCGTCCTTCTTGCGCGCCACATGCTCCATGAGCACGATGACGCGCTTGACGCCGGCCACCAGGTCCATCGCACCGCCCATGCCCTTGACCATCTTGCCGGGGATCATCCAGTTGGCCAGATCGCCCTTCTCGCTCACCTGCATGGCGCCGAGGATCGACAAGTTGATCTTGCCGCCCCGGATCATGGCGAACGACTGGTCGCTGCCGAAGATGGAAGAGCCCTTGATGGTGGTGACGGTCTGCTTGCCGGCATTGATGAGGTCGGCGTCCACGGCGTCTTCGGTGGGGAACGGGCCGATGCCCAGCATGCCGTTCTCGGACTGCAGCCACACTTCCTTGTCCCCCGTGAAATTGGCCACCAGCGTGGGGATGCCGATCCCCAGGTTCACGTAGAAGCCGTCTTCGAGTTCTTGTGCCGCGCGCGCGGCCATCTGGTCTTGGGTCCAGGGCATCTCAGGCTCCTTCTTTCTTGTTGACGGGCACCGTCACCGTGGGCACGGCTTCGCTGGTGGCAGCGGCCTGCGCGATCACGGCCTGGGCCTCGACCTTGGCAGCGGCCACATCGACGGGCGCGGCGGTCACGGTGCGCTTTTCGATGCGCTTTTCAGGGTTGGGGTTGTGCACGATGCGGTGCACGTAAATTCCGGGCAGGTGCACATCGTCCGGCGCGATGTCGCCCGTCTCCACGACCTCTTCCACCTCGACGATGCAGACCTTGCCGGCCGTGGCGGCCGCGGGGTTGAAGTTGCGCGCGGTCAGGCGGAACTGCAGGTTGCCGGACTTGTCGGCGCGCCAGGCCTTGACGAGCGACACATCGGGCACCAGCGAGCGCTCCATCACATAGGTTTCGCCGTCGAATTCGCGCAGTTCCTTGCCCTCGGCCACCATGGTGCCGACGCCGGTCTTGGTGAAGAAGGCCGGAATGCCGGCGCCTCCCGCCCGCAGCTTCTCCGCCAGCGTGCCCTGCGGCGTGAATTCCAGCTCCAGCTCGCCGGCGAGGTATTGGCGCTCGAATTCCTTGTTCTCGCCCACGTAGGAAGAGATCATCTTCTTGATCTGGCGCGTTTCCAGCAGCTTGCCGAGGCCGAAGCCGTCCACACCGGCGTTGTTGGAGATGACGGTGAGGTCCTTGACGCCGCTGTCGCGCAGGGCGTCGATCAGCGCCTCGGGAATGCCGCAGAGCCCGAAGCCGCCGACGGCCAGCATCTGGCCGCCGGCCACGACGCCCTTGAGCGCCCCGGCCGCGGTGGGAAAAAGCTTGTTCATTGGAGACTCCTCAACATCAGGTTGGATGGCCGCTACGATACTACGTACCCCGCTACGTAGTTCTCCCTAAATACTTCCATGGATGTCGCCGATTACCGCCTTGCTTTCGAAATGGCCCCGGTGGGTCTGGTCATTTCGCGCAACCGCACCATGGTCGATTGCAATCGCCAGGTGTGCGAGATGTTCGGCGCCTCGCGCGAGGTGCTGATCGGCCAGTCCTTCCGGATTCTCTATCCCAGCGCGGATGAATACGAACGCCTGGGCAAGCACATGGAGCCCATCCTGAATGCGCGGGGCCACTATGCCGACAACCGCATCATGAAGCGGGCCAGCGGCGAGGTGTTCTGGTGCCATGTCTCGGGCCGGGCGCTCAACCGCGAGGCTCCTCATGAATCGGGCATCTGGAGTTTCGAAGACCTCAGCTCGCAGCGGTCCGTCAAGGCTGAACTGACCGGCCGTGAGCGCGAGGTGGCGGCGCGGCTGCTGGACGGCCTGACCTCCAAGGAGATCGGCCGCGCGCTCGACATCAGCCACCGCACGGTGGAGATCTACCGCGCGCGCCTCATGCGCAAATACGCAGCCTCCACAGCGGCCGACCTGGTGCAGAAGCTGATGGCAGGATGACGGCCGGCAATCAGGGATACCCCTACTAACACTTGCTTTCATCTGCGCTCCCTGGGTGGGGTACCGCGGCAAGGAGGCCACGGATACCGTCTGCACACCCCAACCTGCCAGCCGGCGGTGCGGCGCATGGTGCGCGGCGCCGCGGAGCGGCGACCCATCCCGAGACCCCATGCCCACCAGTTTCCATTCATTCCGCGCTACCGCCGCTTTCGCAGCCCTCGCCGCATTGACCGCCGCCTCCCTGACCGCATGCGGCGGTGGTGGAGGTGGGGGCGATGTGACCACGCCGCCCGGCGGCACCCCAGCTCCAGCGCCCACGCCAGCCCCATCGCCATCGCCATCGCCGGCACCGTCACCCGCTCCAGCACCTGCCCCCACGCCCGCACCCGCACCTTCGAGCGGGAGTTCCGCCGCCTGCTACAACGCGGCGGATTTCAACGAAGGGACGGTGCTCGTCGAAGAGGGCCTCACGAAGATGGACGGGCAACCCGACCTCACGACCACCAGCACCACGACGACCGGAGGCCGGCAGGATTTCGCCGGCGCGAAACCGGTCATGTTCACGCCGCAGTCCACCGGCTCCCTGGGCAACAACCGGCTGTTCCGCGACCGCACGGCCAGCAGCGAACTGGCGTACGGCGTCGTATCCGACACGTCCACCCAGGTACTGACGCAGGTCTACGATCCACCCGTGTCCACGCCCTTGGACATGCAGCCCGGCCAGACCGTCCAGCGGGACCACAAGAACCAGTTCACGATCGTGCCCAAGGCGGGCTCGGCGCCCAGCTCCTATTCGGAAACCGTGGAAGACCAGTTCACGTACGTGGGCAGGGAGTCGCTGCAGACCGCGATGGGTACCTTCAACGTTTGCAAATTCAACAACGACTTCGTCACGGTGGGGCCGACCGGGCGCGTCGTGGCCAACTTCCAGACCTGGGTGGTCGCAGAAGGCCCTTACCAGGGCCGGACGATCAAGATCGCCACGTCCAGCTCCAACGGCAGGCCCTCGACTTACGAGGTAACGAAGATCACCTATACCCCCAAGTAAGGCGCGCAAGCGGGCCGCAGGACGGTGGCGGGCGGCCGGGTCGGAACCGGCATGCCTGCCCAGCTCCTTGCAGCCACGCGCTCAGTGGAGCTTCAGCCGTCCGGACACGCGCTGCTGCAGCAGCCGCGCCAGGGCGAGCACAGCCGTCTTGCCCAGGCCCAGGATGGCCCGGTGGTGATTCAAGTGCAAGGAGATGTACATCCACTTCGCGATGAGGCCTTCCACGAAGAAGTTGCGTCCCATCAGGCCGCCCATGAGGTTGCCCACGCCCTTGTTATCGCCCAACGACACCAACGAGCCGAAGTCGCGGTACACGAACGCCTCGGTCACTTCGCGCTCGCGCAGCATCGCGCCGAGCACCTTGGCCAGGTAGTCGGCTTGCTGGTGCGCGGCCTGGGCCCGCGCCGGAACGGTCTTGCCGCCCTCCCACGGGCAGGCGGCGCAGTCGCCGAATGCATAGACGCCGGGCACCGAGGTGCGCAGGCGGTCGTCCACCACGAACTGGTTCAGACCGTTCACGGCCAGCCCCATGCGGGCATTGGCATCAGCAGCCTTGATGCCCGCGGCCCACACGATCATTTCGGCGGGAATGCTGCCTTCGGAGGTGACCAGCGCGCCACGGCGCACCTCGGTCACACGCGTGCCGGTGCGCACGTTGACCTGCTTGCGCTCCAGCGCCAGCCGGGCCTGGGCCGAGATCTTTTCGGGCAGGCCGCCCAGGATGCGCGGGCCGCCTTCCACCAGCGTGATGTCGAGCCGAAAGCGCTGGCCATCGCCCATGCTTTCCTGCAGTTCGGCATGGGCCTCCAGCAGTTCGGCCGACAGTTCCACCCCGGTCGCCCCACCGCCCACGATGGCCACGCCCAGCGCACGGCTCTCGGAGAAAGAGGCACGGGCGCACGCGGCCAGCCAGTCGGCATGGAAACGCTGCGCATCGCGCACGTTCTCCAGCAGGTACGCGTGCTCCACGCCAGGCGTGCCGAAGGCATTGGAGCCGCTGCCGATCGCCAGCACCAGGCGCGTGTAGCTCACGGTGCGCCGGGGCACCACGGCTTCACCCTGCGCATCGCGAATCTCCGACAAGGTGATGCCTTTGCGCTCGGTGTCGAGGGTCGCCATCTCGCCCATGGCAAAACTGAAATGGTTGCGCCGGGCCAGCACGGTGTAGGACAGCCCTTCCTGGTGCGCATCGAGCGTGCCGGCGGCCACCTCGTGCAGCGTGGGCTTCCAGATGTGGAACGGGCTGCGGTCGACCAGCAGCACCTTTTCCCGCCCTACCCGGGGCCCCAGGCCCCGCCCGAGGCGTGCCGCCAATTCCAGGCCGCCCGCGCCGCCGCCAACGATCACGATGTCGAAATGCATTCCATCTCCCGCTTTTTGTGCGATGCAGCAAGTTTAGGGCGCGCAGGCCTTCCCCGCGCCCAAAAGGGCTCCTTTGCCGCACGCGGATGCGAAAAAGCCCGCGGCGTCGAAGCCACGGGCTTTTCCCGGAGAAAGCGCGCCGGCTCAGCAGAGCCGACGCGGCAGGTCAGGCCAGATCGAAGCGATCGAGTTCGGTGACCTTGGTCCAGGCCGCAACGAAGTCGTCCACGAACTTGCGTTTGGCGTCCGCCCCGGCATACACCTCGGCCTGCGCCCTCAGCAGGGCGTTGGAGCCGAACACGAGGTCCACGCGCGTGCCGGTCCACTTGACCTCGCCGGTCTTGCGGTCGCGGCCTTCGAACACCCCGGCGTCCTGGGCCGATGCCTTCCACTCTGTGCCCATGTCGAGCAGGTTGACGAAGAAGTCGTTGGTGAGCGCGCCAGGCGTTGCGGTCAGGACACCGTGGCGGGTTCCGTTGGCATTGATGTTGATCGCACGCAGCCCGCCGATCAGTACCGTCAGCTCGGGCGCAGTCAACGTCAGCAGCTGGGCCTTGTCGATCAGCAGCACCTCGGCAGGCACGCTGTAGCGGCGCTTCTGGTAATTGCGGAAACCGTCTGCCACGGGCTCGAGCACTGCGAACGATTCCACGTCGGTCTGGTCCTGCCGCGCATCGGTGCGGCCCGGGGAGAACGGTACCGTCACCTCGACGCCCGCGCTCTTGGCCGCCTGCTCCACGCCCGCCGCACCTGCCAGCACGATCAGGTCGGCCAGCGAGATGCGCTTGCCCCCTGCGGCGCCGCGATGGAAGTCGCTCTGGATGCCTTCAAGCACCTGGAGCACCCGGGCCAGTTGCGCCGGCTGGTTGACGTTCCAGTCCTTTTGCGGCGCCAGGCGGATGCGGGCGCCATTGGCCCCGCCGCGCTTGTCCGAACCGCGGAAGGTGGATGCCGAAGCCCAGGCCGTACCCACCAGTTCGGACACCGACAGGCCGGAGGCCAGGACCTGTGCCTTGAGGGCCGCCACATCGGACGCATCGACCAGCGGATGGTCCACCGCGGGAACGGGGTCTTGCCAGATCAGCACTTCCTTCGGCACTTCGGGGCCGAGGTAGCGCGCGCGCGGCCCCATGTCGCGGTGCGTGAGCTTGAACCAGGCCCGCGCGAAGGCTTCGGCGAAGGCCTGGGGGTTGTCCAGGAAACGGCGCGAGATTTTTTCATAGGCCGGGTCCATGCGCAGTGACAGGTCGGTGGTCAGCATGGTCGGCATGCGCTTCTTGGTGGGGTCGTGCGCGTCGGGAATGATGGCTTCGGCGTTCTTGGCCTGCCATTGGTGCGCGCCGGCCGGGCTCTTGGTGAGTTCCCATTCGTACTTGAACAGGTTCTCGAAGAAGTTGTTGCTCCACTGCGCGGGCGTGGTGGTCCAGGTCACTTCCAGGCCGCTGGTGATCGCATCGCCGGCCTTGCCGGAGCCGAAGCTGCTGGCCCAGCCCAGGCCCTGCTGCTCGATGCCTGCGGCTTCGGGCTCAGCCCCCACATGGTCGGCGGCACCGGCCCCATGGGTCTTGCCGAAGGTGTGGCCGCCGGCGATCAGGGCCACGGTTTCCTCGTCGTCCATCGCCATGCGGCCGAATGTTTCTCGAATGTCGTGCGCGGCGGCGATCGGGTCGGGATTGCCTTCGGGGCCTTCCGGGTTCACATAGATCAGGCCCATCTGGACCGCGGCGAGGGGGTTCTCCAGGTTCCGCCCCTGGCTGTCCGTGCGGTCGGTTTCCTGGCCGTGCATGGCGGGGTCGGCCACCAAGGTGCCGTCGCCGGGAGTGCCCTTGCCATAGCGGGCATCGCCGCCCAGCCACGTCTTCTCGCTGCCCCAGTACACGTCCAGGTCGGGTTCCCACGTGTCTTCACGGCCGCCGGCGAAGCCGAAAGTCCGAAAGCCCATGGTTTCCAGCGCGACGTTGCCGGTCAGCACCAGCAGGTCGGCCCAGGAAATTTTTTGACCGTATTTTTGCTTGATGGGCCAGAGCAGGCGGCGCGACTTGTCGATGTTGACGTTATCGGGCCAGCTGTTGAGCGGCGCGAAGCGCTGCTGCCCACGGCCCGCACCGCCACGGCCGTCGCCCGTGCGGTAGGTGCCGGCGGCGTGCCACGCCATGCGGATGAACTGCGGGCCGTAGTGTCCGAAGTCGGCCGGCCACCAGTCCTGCGAGTCGGTCATGAGCGCGCGCAGGTCTTTCTTCAGGGCTTCGTAGTCGAGCTTCTTGAACTCTTCGGCGTAGTTGAAGCTGCTGCCCAGGGGGTCGGACTTGGACGAATGCTGATGCAGCAGGTCCACGCGCAACTGGTTGGGCCACCAGTCCTTGTTGAGGGTTCCACCATTGACGGCGGCGGCATGGAACGGGCACTTGGTCTCTTGGCTCATGGGGCATTCCTCTTGCGGCTGATTGATGGGTGAATGCTAGAGAAAAGACTCCCGCCGGAAAAGGCAATTAATCACATGCCTGGAATAGTTTTTCGAAATGATCAGCCGCACCCGAGCCCTCGCCAACAAGCGCGCGGCAAGCGGCGGGCGTATGGCTCTCCCCGCCCTGCTCCTTGCTCTGGCAGGATCAGCCGTCGAGCGCTGCGCCGGTGTGCAGCGGCAGCCCCGATGCCTCCATTCCGGCGCGCAGGATGCGGCCATGGGTGGAGTCGGTCACATACAGCGTGCGCAGGTCCGCACCGCCGAACGCCAAGTTGGTGGTGGAGCTTCCCGGCACACCGCGCAGCACCTGCACCGGCTCGGCCCGGCCATTGAGTACCCAGACCCAGCCAAGACCGGGATTGGCCACGAGCAAAAGGCCCAGCGCATCCACCGCCAGTCCGTCCGGGCCGCTCGGGCCGTAGGAGGTGAAGAACTGGCTCACCTTGGCCACGCTCCCGTCGGGCAACAGCGGGACGCGCCACACGCAGTTGCCACGCGTCACGGCCAGGTAAAGCACGCGGCCATCCGGCGACAGTGCCACGCCGTTGGGACTGGGGACATTGTTCAGCAGCAGATCGAGCTGGCCGTTCGGACGCAGGCGGTACAGGCGGCCCGACGGGTCGTGCAGGCCGCTTTGCCCCTGGTCGGTGAAGTACAGGTTGCCTTCGGCATCGAACACCAGATCGTTCACGCCCTTGAAGCGCTCGCTGTTTCGGCGCTCCAGATAAGGCGTGATGGTGCCGCTCGCCACATCCAGTCGCACCAGGCCGTTCTTGTAATCGGTGATGAGCAACGTGCCGGCGTCCAGGAACTTCATGCCATTGGGTTCGCCGTCGTACTCGGCGACCAGGCTCCAGCCGCCCTGCGGGTCGATGCGGAAGATGCGCCCCCATGGAATGTCGGTCACATACAGGTGGCCGGCGGTATCGAACACCGGGCCTTCGAGGAATGAATCGGTGATGGTGCCGCCGCGGTTGGCATCGGCCCATGCGCTGCGCGCCCGGCGGCGGAACGCATCGGGCAACGAGGTGAACGGCTCCAGTTCACGGACCTGTGGGGCCTGTAGCAAGAACATGGGATCGGCTTTCTTTGAAAAAGGGCCCGTCCCGGCGAAATCCTGGGCCAGGGCGGTAAACGGAATGCGATTTTCAGACGGCTTCGAACCCGTACAGCTGCGCAGGGTTGTCCACCAGGATGCGGTCCACCGCCGCGGCCTGCGACCCTGTCCAGGCGTGCAGCAGATCCACCAGATCGGCATCGTTCACCGTGCCGGGCGGCTCGGTGGTGTGGGGCCAGTCGCTGCCCCATACCAGCCGCTCGGGCACGGCCTGCACCAGCGCGCGGCCCAGAGGCAGCGTGTCGGCGTAACTCGGGCCTCGCACCGTGGAACGCATGTAGGCGCCGGAGAGCTTGACCCAGGTGTTGCCCCCGTCGAGCAGCCTACGCAGCACGCCGTAGGCCTGCGCGGACGGGCCTTCCGTCGGGTCGATGCGGCCCAGATGATCGATCACCAGCGGCACGAGCAACGCCTGCAGCACCGGCCGAAGCGCGACGATCTGCTCCGCATCCGCGAAGACCTGGATGTGCCAGCCACCACAGTGCGGATGGCGCGCGACGCGGCTCGCCAGCGTGGTGAGCATCTCGGGCGTGGTCGCACCCCAGGACTGCGGCGATACGAAGTTCACCCGCAGGCCGCACACGCGGCGCGCGGCCAGGTGTTCCAGCTCGGCATCGCTCACGTCCGTGCCCACGACCGCCACGCCCCTCGCGGTGTCGCCAAGCTGCTCCAGGGCATCCAGCGTGCAGGCGTTGTCCGTGCCATAGGTGGAAGGCGTCACCACCACCGAACGCGCCGTGCCCAGGCGCTGCTGCAGCCGACGGTAGGCAGCCACCGGTGCATCGGGGGGCAAGCGCTTCCAGTGCACCGATGGTGCAAAGCGCGGATCGAAAATGTGCATGTGGCTGTCGCATGCCATCGCGGGCAGCAAGCGCAACGGGCGGCTCACTCCCATGGAATGCGGCACTGGGATGGGAAGCGCAGGCAGGTGCATGGTGCCCGTCAGTCCAGTTTGATGTCGCCCTTGCGTACCACCTCGCCCCACTTGGCGTCTTCCTTCTTGAGGAAGGTGACGAACTCCGCGGGCGTGGAACCGATCGCCTGGGCGCCCAGATCCGCGAGGCGCTGCTTCACCTCGTCTTCCTTCAGTACCTCGACCAGTGCCTGCTGCAGCTTGGCGGCCACCGGCTCGGGCGTGCCCGCAGGCAGGAACACGCCGTTCCATTCATAGGCCTCATAGCCGGGAATGACGGTCTCGGCCACCGTGGGCACATCGGGCAGGCGCTTGGACCGCTGGGGGGCCGATACCGCCAGTGCACGCAGTTTGCCGCCCGACACCAGCGGGTACGAGGCCGCGATGGTGCCGAACATGAAGTCCACCTGCCCGCCCATCACATCGGCAATGGCGGGGCCACCACTCTTGTAGGGCACGTGCACCATGTCCAATTGCAGCTTCTGGCGGAACAGCTCCGCCGCCAGCCGCTGCACGGTGCCGCTGCCGCCCGACGCGAAGTTCAGCTTGCCAGGCTCGGCTTTCGCCTTGGCGATCAGGTCATTCACGTTTTTGAAGGGCGAGTCGGCTTTCACGATCAGCGCGTTCGGAGCCAGCAGTACCAGGGACAGCGGCTGCAACGCCGTGCTGGCGTAAGGCATCTTGGGGAACAGGTGCGGATTGATGGAATACGGCGTGGCGTCGTACAGCATGGTGTAGCCGTCGGCAGTGGCCTTGGCCACATAGCTCGCGCCGATCGTGCCGCTGGCGCCGGCCTTGTTGTCCACGATCACACTGGCACCCAGCCGGGCGCCCAAGCGCGTGGCCAGCACCTGGGCCACGGCATCGGCAGCACCGCCGGGGGCGTAGGGCACGACGATCGTGATCGGGCGGTCCGGGAAAGCGGCATGTGCCACGGTGGCGGCAAGGGCGCAGGCGGCGATCAGGGGGGAGATGACAAAAGCACGCATGAGGTCTCCTGGTTCAATGGCAAAGCGACAGAGAAAAAGCAACCGCAACCCGCCGCGAGCCACGCGGCCCGGGCCCAGGACAGTTGCGTTGGAAGGCACGCCGGTGGTCAGTCGGCCTTGAGGTTCAGGTCGAGGGCAATCTGCGTATAGGTGGCCACTTCACGCCCGACCCGCGCCACGAAGGCAGCGCCGCAGGTCGACTCGGCGTCCAATCCCAGGCCACGCAGTTTTTCGGCGGCAGCCTCGCTCTTGGCGAAGTCAGCGGCCACGCGTTCCAGCGCCTGCGCGACCGGCTCGGGAACGCCGGCGGGCGCCAGCACGCCGTACCATGCGTCGGCCGAGTAGTTGCCACCCCCGATTCCGCGAAGGTGGCGACGTCGGGCAGCAGGCCGGAACGCTGTGGAGACGCCACCGCCAACGCCGCCAGCTTGCCACTGCGGATCTGCGGCAGGACCGAGCCCAGCGTGGCGAAGGAGCTGTCGAGCTGGCCGCCCATCAGGTCCGTCACCACCGGTGCGGCGCCTTTGTAAGGCACATGGTTGAGCTGCAGGCCATTGGCGCGGGCGAACATCTCGGTCGCGAAGTGGCCCGAGCTGCCGATGCCAGCCGTTCCGGCAGTGATGCGGCCGGGCTCCTTGCGGGCCTTGGCCATGTAATCGGCCAACGACTTCATCGGCAAGCCCGGCCCGACCACCAGCACCGTCGGGCTGGTCGCCACCGTGCACAGCGGACGGAAGGAGCGCACCGCATCGAACTTCACCCGGTTGCTGTACAGCCCGGGAATCATCGTGTGGTTGGTCGCACCGAACAGCAGCGTGTAGCCATCGGCCGGCGCGCTGGCCACCGCCTGTGCAGCCAGGATGGTGTTGGCACCCGGCTTGTTGTCGATGATGAATGGCTGGCCCAGCGCGCGGCTGGCGTGGTCAGCAAACGCCCTGGCCACCACGTCGGTGGGGCCGCCTGCCACAAATCCCACCACCAGCTTCACGGGCTTGGAAGGATAGCCACCGGCCTGCGCGAAAAAGGTGGCGGACACCATGCACAGCGCAACCGCCAGCGCCTTGCGCACCGGCGCTGCCAGCCTTCTGGTTTCGAAACTCTCGCTCATTGAATGTCTCCTGTCAGGGGCCGCACTGGCGGCGGCTTCTTGTTCTGGCGCAACCGGCATCCCACACCGGTCGGGGAAAAGCGGACACGCAACGCTGGCGTGCCCAGCCTCGGGTCTTGGCTACGAGGCTGCGGCAACGGCAGCCGGGGCGCGGGCCAACACCTCCAGCAGGTTCTTGGCAGCCCCCACGCCCATGTTCACGTAGGCATCGCCCGTCACGCCGCCGATGTGCGGGCTCAGGATGAAGCGTGGCTCGCCCTGGAACGGGTGGTTGGCCACCATGGGCTCCACGGCGAAGCTGTCCAGGCCCGCCGCCATCACCTGGCCCGATCGCACGGCAGCCAGCAGGGCAGCTTCGTCGACGAGTCCGCCACGCGCGGTGTTCACCACGATCACGCCGCGCTTGCACTGTGCCAGCGTGGCGGCATTCAGCATGCCGCGGTTATCGTCGGTCAGCGGGCAGTGCAGCGAAATCGCGTCGGACTCGCGCCAGATCGTCGCCAGGTCCACGCTCTGCACGAAGGCCGGCAGGTCCTTGGCGAAGGGATCGAAGCCGATCACGCGCATGCCCAGTGCATCGGCCATCCTGGCGAAGCGCAGGCCAATGGCGCCCAGGCCCACGAGGCCCACCGTGCGCCCACCCAGTTCCAGGCTCTTGTGCGTGGCCTTGTCCCAGTGGCCGGCGTGCATGCGGGCATCGAGTTGCACCACCGACTTGGCACAGGCCAGCAACAGGGCCAGCGCCTGCTCGGCCACCGCCGCGGCGTTGGCACCTGCAGCGGCCACGACCTCTACGCCACGGGCCTTGGCGGCCACCTTGTCGATGGTATCGGTGCCGCTGCCGTGCTTGGAGATCACCTTGAGCGATGGCGCCGCGTCCATCACGGCGGCGCCCACCTTGCCGTAGCGCACGATGATGGCCACCGGGTCATGCTGCCGACACAGCGCCACCAGGTCGTCTTCGGTGGGTGTCTTGCCGGCATAGACGATCTCGAAATCCTGAAGCAGATCGAGTGCCTGCTGCGCCAGATCGGCGCCGGTCACGAGGATGGCGCTCACAGCGATTCCCCTTCCTTCAGCACGCCGGCGGCGCGCAGCGCGGCGGGCAGCCATTTGGAGGCCGTATCGCCACGGGCAATCGCCTCGATGCGCGCGGCCTCATCGGCCACCTTCTTTTCGGCCAGCGCCATCATGGCGGGCGCCTTGGCACGCTCGATGACCACCACGCCATCGGCATCGCCCACCACCAGGTCGCCCGGGTTCACCACTGCGCCGCCGGCCGAGATGGGATGGTTGATGCGGCCCGGCACGTACTTGGTGGGGCCGGCAGGATTGAAACCAGCGCTGAACACCGGAAAACCGAGTTCCAGCAGTTCCAGCTTGTCGCGGATCGCACCGTCCACGATCACGCCGGCCAGGCCGATCTTCTTGCAGGCGCTGAGCATCAGCGTGCCCATGAGCGCGGCGGTCTGGTCGCCCTTGCCGTCAATGACCAGCACATCGCCCGGTTTCGCCAGCGCGATGGCCGCGTGGATCATCAGGTTGTCGCCCGGGCGCACTTCGACCGTGAAGGCGGGACCGGCCACCTTCATGTCCTGGTGGACGGGCGCCACGCGGGCATGCATGGTGCCGCGGCGTCCTGCCACATCGGACAGGATGGCGGCCTGGAAGGTCGCGGCCTTGGCGACGACCTCGGCGCTGACGCGCTCGATGTCACGAATGACTTCTGGGAGTTGGCTCATGGTGGTTCCAGTGGGGTTGGGAAGAAATAGAAAAACGGAAGAAAACACTGGCCTGCAGCGACCTCACTCGGCCTTGATATTTCCGTCCTGGATGACCTTGGCCCACTTGGCGGAGTCGGCCTTCTGCAGATCGCCCAGTTGCCGGGGCGTGCCGCCGACCAGCGTGACGCCCAGCTTGTCGGCCAGCGCGACCACGCCCGGGTCCTTCAGCGCGTTGCCGATCTCCTGGTTCAGGCGCTGCACGATGGCGGCGGGGGTCTTGGCTGGTGCAAACACGGCCTGCCACTGCTCGACGACAAAGTCGTTCATGCCGACTTCGCCCATGGTGGGTACGGACGGCAGGGACTTCAGGCGCTGCGCCGACGTGACGGCCAGCGCGCGCAGCTTGCCCCCCTGCACATGCGGCAATGCAGCCGCGGCAGGCGCAAACATGAATTGAACCTGTTCAGCCAGCGTGTCCTGCAGCGCCGGGGTGTCGCCCTTGTAAGGCACGTGGATGAAGCGCGCGCCCGACTGCTGCTGCAGCAACTCCCCCTGCATCTGCAGGATGGTGCCGTTGCCGCCGGAGGCGAATGCCAGCTTGCCGGGCTGCGCCTTGGCCGCAGCCACCAGATCGGCCACGGTCCTGAACGGCTGGTTGGCGCCGACCACGAGGATGTGCGGAATGGTGCCGATGGTGATCACGGGCTCGAAACCGCCGATCGGGTCATAGGGCAGCCTTCCCATGAGGTGCGGCGCGATGGCCTGGGGACCGATGGAGGTGCCCAGCAGGGTGTAGCCATCCGGCGGCGCCTTGGCGACGAACGCCGCGCCGATGGTGCCCGTGGCACCGGCCTTGTTGTCCACGATCACGTTCGTGCCCAGCGCTGCGCCGACGCGCTGCGCCACATTGCGGCCGAGCACATCGGTGCTGCCGCCCGGCGGGTACGGAACCACCCAGGTGATGATCTTGCCGGCAGGCCAGTCGCCCTGCGCCAGCGCGGGGCAGGTGAGCAGCGGGCCGAGCAGCGCGGCGCCTGCGGTGGCCAGCAGGCTGCGGCGTGCGAGCCGCGCCTTTGGAGAAGAAAGGATCGAAGTGGTCATGGGCTTGTCTCTTGTGGGTCAGGCGAAAGAGGAAGGCGGCGTGAAGCCGTACAGCGCGGCGGGGTTGTCCACCAGCACGCGATGCAGGATGGCCGCATCGCCGGTCTGGCCGGCCCAGTCGACGAGCCGATCCACCTGTCGGGCGTCGTCCGGCATGGGGTGCGCACCGGACGATGCGGTGGCGTGGGGCCAATCGCTGCCCCAGACCACGCGCTCGGGCGCGCAGCGCAGGTAGCTTGCGGCCAGCGCATCGAGGGCGGGGTCTTCGGGCGAGTGGTGTTCGCTCACGATGTAGCCGCCGGACAGCTTGATCCACGCCTGTCCGCGCTGCAGCAGGTCCTGCAGCAGCGCGTGTGCGGGATGTTGCCCGGCCTGCGCCGGCGAAATGCGGCCGAAGTGGTCGAAGACCAATGGAACGGGCAGCCGGCGCAGCACCTCGCTCTGCGCCGCCAGCAGATCCGGCGCCATCAGCAATTGCAGGTGCCAGCCCAGCGGTGCGATGCGGCAGGCCAGCGGCATCAGCGATTGCACGGTGCCCGATACGCCGAGCGACAGGTTCAGGCGCACGCCGCGCACGCCGGCGTCATGCAGGTGCTGCAGTTGGGCGTCGCTCTCGCCGCCGTCGATCACCGCCACGCCACGTGCCTGCGGGCCCAGCGCCGCCAGGCCTTCGAGCATGCAGCGGTTGTCGGTGCCATAGGTCGAGGGTGTGACCAGCACGGTGCGCGCGGTGCCGAGGCGTTGCTGGAGCGCGCGGTAGTCCTGCGCCAAGGCGTCCGGCGGCAGCAGCCTGGCGCCCGGTGCAGCGGGAAAGCGGCCGTCATAGACATGCACGTGGCAGTCGCAGGCGTCTTTCGGCAGCACCGTGCGCGGCGCGGCGCTACCGGCCGAGAAACGCACAGGCGTGGCAGAGCTTTCGCGGTGCATGGCGAGGGCTCGATGGGCGTGGGAAATCAAACGTTGCGGGGCGCCGCGTCAATCCAGGCTGGCGCCCGAGTCCTTGACGATCTTGGCCCAGCGGGGCACTTCGGACTTCAGCAGTGCGCCGAACTTTTCGGGGGTGCCGCCCAGCACATCACCGCCTTCGGAGCGGAGCTTTTCCGCCACGTCGGGCTGCGCCAGCGCCTGGTTGATGGCCTTGTTCAACTGCTGCACGATGGGGGCGGGCGTGCCGGCCGGGGCCAGCACGCCATACCAGGAAGCGGCCTCGAAATCCTTGTAGCCCGACTCGGCCAGCGTGGGCGTCTGCGGCAACTGGTCGGATCGCTTGAGCGAAGTGATCACCACCGCACGCAGCTTGGCATTGCGCACCTGCCCCAGCAGCGTGGGCACGGCCGACATGTACAGGTCGATCTGCCCGCCCACCAGGTCGGTCATGGCCTGGGCAGCGCCCTTGTAGGGCACGTGGCGCAACTTGATGCCGGCGGCGTTCTCTGCCAGTTCACCGGCCAGATGGGCGACGGTGCCGTTGCCGGAGTAACCCAAAGTGATGCCGTCCGGCTTGGCCTTGGCGGCGGCGACCACATCGGCGAACGTCTTGTAAGGCGAGTTGGCGGGCGCGGCCATCACGATGGGGGCCGACGACACCAGCGCCACCGGGACCAGATCCTTCAAGGGGTCGTAGGGCAGCTTGGCATACAGCGAGGGGTTGATGGCCAGGTTGCTGGTCTGGCCCATCACCAGCGTGTAGCCATCGGGCGCCGACTTGGCCACGGCATCCACACCCAGGTTGCCGCCCGCCCCAGGGCGGTTGTCCACCACCACGTTCCACTTGTGCTGCTCGGTCAGCTTCTGCGCCACGGTGCGCGCGATCATGTCGGTGCCGCCGCCGGGCGGGAACGGCACGATCAGGCGGATTGGCTTGTTCGGGTAGCCGGACTGCGCTTGCGCAGTGCCGGCAGAAAAGGCCAGAACCGCCATGCCCAGCAGGGCGATGGACAAAGGTGCGCCCAGGGCGCGCCGGGTCAGCGAGAAAGTTGGCATGGTTTGTCTCCGTTGTGATGGCGTGTCGCGCCTTGTTCCCAGGCGTTGCCAAGACTTTACGAAAACGTTTCAACCCATACAATATAGTTTCATACAGCGAAACATATTGCACCATGAGCAACGCAATAGGCGGCAACCCGAACGCCTCATCCACACCGCCGCAGGGGCCTGGCGAGGTCGCATCCGCCGCCCCGAGGTCCTCCTCTTCAGCCACGGCGAAAGAAACCGGTGGGGTCATCGCCGTGACGCGCGCCCTCCAGTTGCTGGAGGCGTTCTCCCTGGGCGAATCGCATCTGCCGCTCGCAGAGCTGAGCCGCCGCTGCGGGTTGCACAAGACCACCGTGCTGCGCCTGGCGCGCACGCTGGCGCAGTCCGGCTTCATGGTGCAGCGCGAGGACGGCGACTGGCGCCTCGGGCCGGCGGCGGGCTGGCTGGGGGCGCGCTACCAGGCGGGGTTTGACGTGCAGAACGTGCTGGAGCCGGCCTTGCGCGAGCTCACCCAGGCCACGGGCGAAAGCGCGGCGTTCTATGTGCGTGAAGGCAACGTGCGCACCTGCCTCGTGCGGGTGGAAGGCCCACAGGCGCTGCGCCACCATGCCCGCATGGGTGAAGGCCTGCCGCTCGACAAGGGCTCGCCGGGCCGCGTGATACTGGCCTTCTCGGGCGAACCTGGTGCGGACTACGAAGACATCCGCCAGCGTGGCTACCACTGGTCCATCGGCGAGCGGGAGCACGGCGTGGCCACCGTCTCGGCGCCCGTGTTCGGCATGCATTGGCGGCTGATGGGCTCGGTGTGCATCTCGGGGCCGGAATCACGCCTGCCCGAAGCCCGTCTGCAGGCGCTGGCCAAGACGGTCACCGCAGCGGCCACACGGCTGTCCTATGCGCTGGCGGGCAGTTCCGCGCCCCCCTCCTCCACCGGGATGCGCGCGACCCAGTGGCATCCGTGATAAGTTGCAGGCGACCATTCGCGCCAGCCACAACACAACGGAGACAACCCTTGAGCCGCTACCCCTTCCCCGACCTCGCTGCCCTGCCCGACGACATCCGCGCCCGCATTCTCGAAGTGCAGGAAAAGGCCGGCTTCGTGCCGAACGTGTTCCTGGCATTTGCTCGGCGACCCGCCGAATGGCGTGCGTTTTTCGCCTACCACGACGCCTTGATGCTCAAGGAGGAAGGCAGCCTGACCAAGGGCGAACGCGAGATGATCGTCACCACGACCAGCGCCGCCAACCAGTGCCTCTACTGCGTGGTCGCGCACGGTGCCCTCCTGCGCATCTACGAAAAGAAGCCGCTGGTGGCCGATCAGGTGGCGGTCAATTACCGCAAGGCCGACATCAGCCCGCGCCAGCGGGCCATGCTCGACTTCGCGATGAAGGTGTGCAGCCAGTCGCATGCCATCGAGGAAGCGGATTTTCCCGCCCTGCACGCCCACGGCTTCGATGACGAGGACATCTGGGACATCGCGGCCATCACGGCATTCTTCGGCCTGTCGAACCGCATGGCCAGCTTCGCGGGCATGCAGCCCAATCCCGAGTTCTATCTGATGGGCCGCGTACCGCGCCCAAAATAGCGCCCTCGAAATGCGTTGAACCGCCCCAGGCGCCTCCGCCATACTGGGACAAAGCAATCACACGGCAAGAGCTGCAGCCAGCAGCCGCCTCGGCTTTGCAATACCCGCAAGAGGGGGAGGAAAACCATGGAACTCGCGTTTCGGAATGCGTGCGCGTCTGCGTCTGCAACCGCCTTTGCCATTGCGTTGGCGTGCACCGCCGCACTGCCCGCACAGGCCCAGTCAGACACCCCGCGGCGGGTGTCCAACCCACCCCTGCTGGAGTTGCAGCGCAAGGCGCCTCGCAGGCTCCAGCTGGCAGCGGGCCCGGCCACGCGCGCCGTGTCCCACGAAGCCTCGCTGGACCTGAACGTCGTCTACACCGACGGCAAGCTCTGGAACCCGGCCGAGCAGCGCTTCGACAAGGTGCGCCTGCGCAGCTACCAGGGCACCCGCGTCGATCCCAAGGCGCCTTTCGTCTCGCCCATGCTGGAGATCCGCCCCGGCGACACCATCCGCATCCGCCTGAACAACCAGTTGCCGCCCGACCCGAGCTGCACCACGTTCACCGGCGGGGTCAATACGCCGCACTGCTTCAACGGCACCAACCTGCACACCCACGGCCTGTGGGTGAACCCGGCAGGCAATGGCGACAACGTGCTGATCTCCATCAACCCAACGGTGAGCTTCGAGTACGAATACAACATTCCCTCGGACCATCCCGCCGGCACCTTCTGGTACCACACGCACCGCCATGGCTCCACCGCGCTGCAGGTGGCCAGCGGCATGGCGGGCGCACTCGTCATCCGCGGCGACCGGCCGCCCACCTCCACGCAGACGGGCGATGTGGACACCCTGCTGCGGCCCACTGCCCGCCAATCGTTCAAGGAACGGGTGCTGGTGCTGCAGCAGATCCAGTACGCCTGCCGCGACAAGAACAACCGCATCCAGTTCAACCCGGACGGAACCTACCGCTGCAACGAAGGCGACGTCGGTGGCATCGAGCACTACAAGGCCGTGGACAAGGAGGACAAGGACCAGTTCGGCCCCGGGTCCTGGCCAGCCTCCGGGCGCTACACCAGCATCAACGGCGAGGTGCTGCCCACCTTCGAGGGCGCGAAGGCTGGGCAGATCGAACGCTGGCGCACCATCCATGGCGGCGTGCGCGACACCATCAACCTGGAGTTCCGCAAGCTGCGGCCGGGCGCACGCAGCGCACAGGCGCTGCGCGCCAGCGAGCACGATGCCTACATCGAACAAAATTGCACGGGCGCCCCGCTGCCCCAGCACCTGATCGCAGCCGACGGACTGACCACCGCTGCGGCGATCCCCAGCACGCAGACGGTGTACCAGCCGGCTTACCGCTGGGACACCTTGATGGTGTTTCCCGAGGCGGGCGACTACTGCGTGATCGACGCCGCCTCGCCCGCTTCGGCCAGCGTGAACCAGGCGCCCCCGTCGCGCCAGTTGCTGGGCACCGTGAGCAAGGTCGCCCCTGGCAATCCCGTTCCTCAGAACATTTCGGCGTACCTCGCAGCGGAACTCGCCGCCGCTGCCGCCATCAACCTGCCCTCGGACGTGCGGGCCCAGGTCAGCGCTGAATTGAAGGATGGACTGAAGCTCACCAGCTTCGTGCCCCACCCCACCGTGCAGGACAGCGAAGTCACGGGCACGCAGACCCTCGCATTCAACATCGACCTGAACGCCCAGCCGATCCAGTTCCAGGTGAACGGCAAGCCCTTCGATCCGAACCGCGTCGACCGCGTGCTGACCTTGGGCGGGGTGGATGAATGGACGCTGCAATCGGACTTCGTGAGCCACCCGTTCCACATCCATGTGAACCCGTTCCAGATCGTCAAGATCCTCGACCCGGACGGCAAGGACGTGTCCGGACCGGACGGCGACGACAAGGCGGACGGCACCGTCGACCCGCAATACCGCGCGCTCAAGGGCGTGTGGAAAGACACGCTCTGGGTGAAGAACATCGCAACCAAGGAAAAGCCCAACGGCAAGTACACGCTGATCGTGCGAACGCGCTACCAGCGCTACATCGGGGACTACGTGCTGCACTGCCACATCCTGGACCACGAAGACCAGGGAATGATGCAGATCGTGCGGGTGGCATTGCCGGACGGCGCTGGCGGGGCCAGTAAGGGCCACCACTGACCTCAAGGCCCGACGCCCCCCCGACACCGGAGAACCTCCCCATGATCAGCAAAAGAAACGCACTGAAAACCGCGGTCGCCGCCGGCCACCACCCCGTTCTCGGGCCTGATGCCCCGAGAGACCTGATCTTCAGGATGCACCGGCAACCTCGACCGCATCTGCCCGTCCGGGAACGCGCTTGGCCGACGGGAGATCACCGCGCTTCGCGGTGCACCCGCTGCGCGCCTTCACCGCGGCGCAGCCACAGCGCAGCCAGCGGTTTCTCGTCTCCCTGGCAGGTGATGCCCCCCTGCCCCCGGCGGGGCAGCCGGTCTGCCTGCTGATCGGTTGTCCCATCGACGGCATCCCCCACGAGTGCGGGCGAGCCGCCCTTGCCATTGAACTCTTTCCCACCAAATGACCATGCCTGCAGCATCCCGTTCCACACCCGCCACGGCCTTTCCACGCACCCAACGCATCGGGATCCTGGTGTTTCCCCAGTTCGAGCCGCTCGACGTGTGGGGCTTCATCGAGGCGTTTTCCATCGCGCGCTTCATCGGCACCTCCTATGCCAACGCGCCGGCCCTGCCGTTCGAGATCGTGCTGATCTCCAACGAGTGCAGGCCGGCCGCGAGCGGTGCCAGCCCTGCGCCGGTTCCCGCGCCGGTGGCCAGCTTCAACGGCCCCCGCGTGGCGCCGGATCTGTTCCGCGACGAGGCGCTGGAGCAGCCGCTGGACCTGCTCATGATTCCCGGCGGACAAGGGGTCGGCACCTTGCTGATGGACCCGGACACCGCAGCCGTCCAGGCCTTGCTGCAATGGGTGCAGGCCATGGACCAGCACGTGGCCGTGGTCACTTCGGTCTGCACCGGCGCGGCCATCCTGGCGCGATCCGGCCTGCTGGATGGGCGGCCGGCCGCCACCAACCACCAGGCCTTCGGCTGGGTGGCGGGCTTCGGTCCCGCGGTGCTGTGGGACAACGTTTCGCGCTGGGTGGATGCGGGCAAGTACGTGACCTCGGCGGGCGTGTCCGCAGGGACCGACATGGCCTGGCACCTGGTTGCTCGCTTGGCTGGCCGTGCCGTGGCCGAAACGGCCGCCCTCGCCGCCGAGTACGACTGGCACCGCGATCCGGCGCAACCCATCTTCTACCCCCAACAGGCTGCGGTGCCTTCTTCCTGAGCCCTCTGCCGACGTCAGCAGAAGGGGGGAGCGCTAATCCCCCGCGTCGGCGCGCAGCATGCCCCACAGCATGCGCACCAGTTCGTCCTCAAACGCGGGCTGGCCCAGCAGGGGCGAGTCCTCCAGCGCGGCGCTGCGGATGGCGCCCATGATGGCGCGCGTGGCAACGAACATCATGGCCGGCGTGGGAGCGCGCACCGAGGTATCGCCCACCTCGATCAGGCGGGCCAGCGCCAGGGCATTGCGCTCCGCCCCTTCGCGCAGCGCGGCCGTCACGCGGTCGTGGTGGTCGATGCGCCAGCCCAGCCGCACCATGCCGCGCCGAACCCGCGAATGGCCGCCGGTGCCGAAGGCCGCGACCAACAGCCGAACCACGTCGCGCAGCACGGCCCGCACCTCACGCCGCTGGGCCACGGCCTCGTCCAACAGCTCGCGCAGTTGCTGCTGCACGCGGTTGCGCTCGCGCTCCACCATGGCCAGCACGATGGCCTCCTTCGAGGGGAAATACTGGTAGAGCGTGCCGATGGAAAAGCCCGCCACCTGCGCGACCTTGTTGGTGGTGACGCCCTCCTCGCCTTCCTTTTCCACGATCTGGGCGGTGGCGCCGAAGATGGCCTCGATGGTCTGGCGCGCCCGCGCCTGCGTGGGCTGGCGGCGCATGCCGGAGGAACTGTCGGGGGATGGAGATTTCTTCAAAGGCGGCTTTCGAGCGGTGGACGCGGCACGGCAGGGCCAAGCCCTGGAAACTGAATGGTGCTCAGAAACGGTGGCGGCGGCAAGGGTGCCAGCGTCACCTGGCCCCAACCATCCGCCCCTTCAGCCGGCGGGTGCCGTCGATTGCCGCTCGATCAGGCGAAAGCCAAGATCAAAGATGGTTTGCGGGCCCGCGTTGCCCCGGCAACGGTCGATGACCAGTTGCGCCGCCAGCCGGCCGATCTCCGGGCCATCGACATGCACGGTGGTGATCGAAGGCAGCATGTGCTCGCTGAAGTCGGCATTGCCAAAGCCGCAGATGGCGAGGTCCTGCGGCACCCGCAGGCCGCGGGCCGCGGCCTCGACGAGCACGCCGTGCGCCAGCGTGTCCGAACTGCACGACACGGCCTGCAGCCGCGGCTCTTGCGCCAGCAGCTCCGCCAGGGCCCTTCGCCCCAGGGCCAGGCTGCTGGGTGCGGGCACCGTGGCGGTCGGCACGTCCCGCCCCAGGGTGGCGACGAAACCCTCGCGGCGCAGCAGGGCACGGTGGTCGCCGCCCGTGGCGATTCCCACGCGCTGCCAGCCCCGGGACAGAAAGAACCCCGCCACCGCGCTGCCCACTTTCAGGTGCGAAAAGCCCACCACCATGTCCACGGGGCGGTCGCTCAGGTCCCAGGTTTCCACCACGGGAATGCCGGATCGGCGCAGCCGGTCGCGCGCGCGCTGCGATTGCACCAGCCCGGTCATCACCAGCCCGTCGGGCTGGCGGCCGATCATGGTGTTCAGCACGGCCTCTTCGCGCTCGGCGTCGTAGGCGGTCTGGCCCAGGATGAGCTGGTACCCCTCGGCAGCCAGCGTGGTCGTCAGGCTTTGCACGGTGGGCAGGAACTGCGACACCGACAGCGCCGGTACCACGGCCGCCACCATCAGGCTGCGGCGGGACTTGAGCCCCCCCGCCAGCAGGTTGGGGATGTAGCCCGTCGCCTCGACGGCCTGCTGCACCCGGGCCTTTGTCTTCTCGGACACCACCCCCGGATTGCTCAGCGCACGCGAGGCGGTGATCAACGACACGCCAGCGGCCTTGGCCACGTCGTGAAGCGTGGCCGCCTTGAAGTTGGAGGGGGCGTTCATGGGGGTTTCGGAGCACACCGGTCGGGCGAAAGACGAGGACCATACCGCATTCCACGGCACCGCCCGTGGCGAGTGCACCGCTGCATTCCAGAGCACGTCCCGGACGCCAGCGGCGGTCACGGACAAGGGGAAAACCCCCAGCAGAAAAGCTTGCCGACCGGAAATGACAACGATATCATTTCCAATGCGCGCACACAGCGCACCTGGAAAAATCATAAAAACATGTCGATCCTGTAATGTTTTTGGCGGGGCTTCACCTTCCAATCAAAAATGACAACGTTCGCATTTCCATTAGGAGACAAATCATGAAACGATTCCTGGCAGCCATTTCCCTCGGCATTCTGGCCCTCGGTGCCCAGGCACAGTCCTGGCCCGAAAAACCCGTGACCCTGGTCGTGCCCTTCCCGCCCGGCGGCTCGACCGACCAGGTCGCACGCGCCGTGGGGCCCCGGTTGACGGAGAAGTTCAAGCAGTCCTTCCTGGTGGACAACAAGCCCGGCGCCACCGGAACGATCGGCGCCACGTTCGTGCAGCGGGCCGCGCCCGATGGCTACACCTTCCTTGTGACCTCCCTGGGGCCGCTGGTCATCGTGCCGCACCTGCTCAAGGGCCTGCAGTACGACGCGCTGCATGGTTTCGACCTGATCACCGTGGCGGTGCAGTCGCCCAACGTGCTGGTGGTGCCGGCCAACTCCCCGCACAAGACCGTGGCCGACGTCATCGCCTACGAGAAAGCCAACCCCGGCAAGATGAGCTTCGCCTCGGCCGGCAACGGCTCGAGCGACCACCTCACCGCCGAGCTGTTCTGGCAGCAGACGGGCACCAAGGGCGTGCACATTCCCTACAAGGGCGGCGCGCGGCCCACACCGACCTGATCGGCGGTCAGGTGGATGCCTCGTTCCAGAACATCAACGCCGTGTCGCAATACATCAAGGCCGGCAAGATGCGCGCGCTGGCCATCACCAGCGCCAAGCGCTCGCCGGTGCTGCCCGACGTGCCCACGCTGGCCGAAGCGGGCGTGCCCAATGTCGAGGTCGCTTCCTGGCAGGCCATCGTCGCACCCAAGGGGCTGCCACCCGCCGTGCGCGAAAAGGCCCATGCGGCGTTCGTCGAGGCGCTCAAGGACCCGAAGGTGCGCGAGCAGTTCACGTCGATCGGCTTCGAGATGGTCACCAACACGCCCGAGCAGTTCGCTGCCTTCCAGCAGCAGGAGTTCGCCCGCTGGAAGAAGGTGATCGAGACCGGAAAGATCTCGATCGACTGACCCCCGCCCGCCCCGCCTGGCCTGCGCCCCGTTTTGCCCGAATGACCTGCACTGCACCATGACCGCTTCCTCGTCCTCCCCCTCTTCCAGCGACAGCATCGCCTGGGTCCGCATCTCGTCGTGCTACCTGCCCCTGGCCAACCCCATCAGCGATGCCAAGGTGCTGACCGGCCGGCAAAAGCCCATGACCGAGATCGCCATGCTGTTCGCCGAGATCGAGAGCAAGGACGGCCACCGGGGCCTGGGCTTCAGCTACTCCAAGCGGGCGGGCGGGCCGGGGCAATTCGCGCACGCCCGGGAGGTCGCGCCGGCGCTGCTGGGCGAAGACCCGAGCGACATTTCCCGGCTGTGGACCAAGCTCTGCTGGGCCGGCGCGTCGGTGGGGCGCAGCGGCATGGCGGTGCAGGCCCTCGGCGCCTTCGACGTGGCGCTGTACGACCTCAAGGCGCGCCGCGCGGGCCTGTCGCTGTCCAAGCTGCTGGGCTCGCAGCGCGACTCGGTGCGCTGCTACAACACCTCGGGCGGCTTCCTGCACACCCCGCTGGACCAGCTGCTGCGCAACGCCAGCGCCTCGCGCGAGCGCGGCATCGGCGGCATCAAGCTGAAGGTGGGCCAGCCCGACCATGCGCTCGACATCCAGCGCGTGGAGGCGGTCCGCAAGCACCTGGGCGATGCCATGCCCATCATGGTCGATGCCAACCAGCAGTGGGACCGCCCCACCGCGCAGCGCATGTGCCGCGTCTTCGAGCCCTTCAACCTCGTGTGGATCGAAGAGCCGCTGGACGCCTATGACTTCGAAGGCCACGCCGCGCTCGCTGCCCAGTTCGACACGCCGATCGCCACCGGCGAGATGCTCACCAGCGCGGCCGAACACGGCGAGCTGATCCGCCACCGCGCGGCCGACTACCTCATGCCCGATGCACCCCGCGTGGGGGGCATCACCCCGTTCCTCAAGATCGCCGCGCAGGCCGAGCACGCGGGCTTGAGCCTGGGCCCGCACTTCGCGATGGAACTGCACGTGCACCTGGGCGCGGTCTATGCCACCGAGCCCTGGGTCGAGCACTTCGATTGGCTCGAGCCGCTGTTCAACGAGCGCCTGGAAATCCGCGACGGCCGCATGATGGTGCCCACGCGCCCGGGCCTCGGCCTGAGCCTGAGCGAGCAGGCCCGCGGCTGGACGCGCGAAACAGCGGAGTTCGGCACCCGCGCGTGAGCCCGGCGCCATCGACAATCGAGCGGCATGCCGCATGCAAAGCCCCCAGAACATCGCCCCACCCACGACGACCGCCCCATGACCGATTCCGCTTCACCCACCCGCCCGCCCCTGACCGTGCAGATGCACGCGGCCGACAACGTGGCCATCGTCGCCAACGACGGGGGCCTGCCCGCAGGCACGGTGCTGGCCTCGGGCCTGACGCTCGTCGACCGCGTGCCCCAGGCCCACAAGGTCGCCCTGGAAGACATCCCACAGGGCGCCGCCGTGCGCCGCTACAACGTGCCCATCGGCTACGCCATCCAGCCCATCCCCGCCGGCAGCTGGGTGCATGAGCGCCTGCTGCACATGCCCGAGGCCCTGTCGCTGGAGGGCCTGCCCGTGGCCACCGTGCGCCCCGAGCCCCTGCCCCCGCTCACCGGCTACACCTTCGAGGGCTACCGCAACGCCGACGGATCGGTGGGCACCCGCAACATCCTGGCCATCACCCAGACCGTGCAGTGCGTGGCCGGCGTCACCGAATTCGCGGTCGCGCGCATCAAGGCCGAACTGCTTCCCCGCTTTCCCAATGTGGACGACGTGGTGGCGCTGGAGCACACCTACGGCTGCGGCGTCGCCATCGACGCGCCGGACGCCGTCATTCCCATCCGCACCCTGCGCAACATCAGCCTGAACCCCAACTTCGGCGGCGAGGTGATGGTGGTCAGCTTGGGCTGCGAGAAGCTCCAGCCCGAGCGCCTGCTGCCCCCGGGCAGCATCCCGCTGGTGGACGAGCGCAGCGTGGCCGACGTGGGCACCAGCGCCGAACCCAAGCTGGACGTGGTCTGCCTGCAGGACGACGCCCACGTGGGTTTCATGTCCATGATCGACTCCGTCATGCGGCAGGCGGAAAAGCACCTGGAGCGCCTGAACGCCCGCCGCCGCGAGACCGTGCCCGCCGCCGAGCTGGTGGTCGGCGTGCAGTGTGGGGGCAGCGACGCCTTCAGCGGCGTCACCGCCAATCCGGCCGTGGGCTTTTGCACCGACCTGCTGGTGCGCGCGGGCGCCACCGTCATGTTCTCGGAAGTGACCGAGGTGCGCGACGGCATCGACCAGCTCACCTCGCGCGCCAGCACCCCGGAAGTGGCCCAGGCCATGATCCGCGAGATGGCCTGGTACGACGCCTACCTGGACAAGGGTCGGGTGGACCGCAGTGCCAACACGACGCCGGGCAACAAGAAAGGCGGCCTCTCCAACATCGTGGAAAAGGCCATGGGCTCCATCGTCAAATCGGGCAGCGCCCCGATCTCGGGCGTGGTCTCGCCCGGGGACAAGGCCACGCAGAAAGGCTTGCTGTATGCCGCCACGCCGGCCAGCGACTTCATCTGCGGCACGCTGCAGCTCGCGGCCGGCATGAACCTGCACGTGTTCACCACGGGGCGGGGCACGCCCTACGGGCTGGCCGAGGTGCCGGTGATCAAGGTGGCCACGCGCAGCGATCTGGCCCGGCGCTGGCACGACCTGATGGACATCAACGCCGGGCGCATCGCGGACGGGCAGGCGACCATCGCGGACGTGGGCTGGGAGATGTTCCACCTGATGCTGGAGGTGGCCAGCGGGCGCAAGAAGACCTGGGCCGAGCAGTGGAAGCTGCACAACGCCCTCGTGCTGTTCAATCCCGCGCCCGTGACCTGAGCGGCCCGGCGGCACCGGCCGCCGAACGCGATGACGGCGGCGTCACGCGCCGACGAGCGCGCGCACCCAGGCCGGCAGGTCCACGGCTTTCTTGCGCGGAAAGTCCACCCAGATGGTCGTGGCACCGCCCGCCGCGCACACCACGCCCGGCCGGTCCACGCGTTCCATCGTGCCCCAGGTCTCGAACGTGGTGCGCCCCGGGTCGCTCACATAAAGCTTGAGCAGCACCTCGGCCGGGTACTCGAGCTGCTGGTAGAAATTGCAGAAGGCATTCACGATCACTGGCCCCTGGCCCTGCGGGTCGGGATTGCAGCCCGCCGCGACCAGCCAGTCGATGCGGGCCGTCTCCAGATAGCGGAAGTACACGGTGTTGTTCACATGGCCCATGGCGTCCATGTCGCCCCAGCGCACGGGAAAGCGCATCGTGTGCACGAGCGTCTTGGCTTCGGGAATCTCGATCTTCATCGGCGGCCTCGGTTGGTGTCGGGCGTGCGGGGCGGAACGCGCTGCAGACGGCCCGGCGAAGACTGGCGTCCACCCGCACAGCGTATCGCACGGCAGTCCCTGCACAGCGACCTTTTCCGAAACATGAGCACGGCGGCCAAAGCGGGACGGTCGCTCGACCACCTCACGGCTGAAACGCAGCATCCACGCGGTCCCGGGGCCTGGCTGCAGGTGATCGGGCTGCCCCGGAAAACCTGAGCGGTAGGCGAGTAGCGCGTCCGGTCTAAAACTGAATAATCCTCAGAAAACGGAGCCCGGCGGCGTTGCCGGGCCACCGCCGTTTCTGGAAAGCCGCCTCCCATGTCCGAGATCCCCGCCTCCCCCGACCCCGCAGCCGCTGCCGCAGCCACCCTCCCCGTGCGCAAGCTCGAAGTGGACCTGCAAAAGGGCTTCGCCCGCCACTGGCACGGCGGCGATGCCTTCCGCACGCAGTTCTTCAATGCGCTGTCGATGAGCTTTCCGGTGGGCGAGCAATTCTTCATCGATTCCGTGCGCGATGCCACGCCGCTGCTGGGCAATCCCCATGGGCCGCTGGCCACCCGCTTCCAGGCCCTGTTGCGCGGCTTCATCGGGCAGGAGGCCACGCACCGGCATCTGCACGGGCTCTACAACGCCGAGCTGGAGCGCCAGGGCCTGCAGAACCACTGGCAGCACTGGGCGCGCGGACGCATCGCCCGCCTGCACCTGCGCACCAAGAATCCGCTGCACGCCCTGGCCGTCACCTGCGCCTACGAACACTTCACGGCCCTGCTGGCCGATGGCACGCTGCGCCATGGGCGCTGGCTCGATGGTGCCGACGCCACGCTGCAGACCGTGTGGCGCTGGCATGCGGCCGAGGAGACCGAGCACCGTGCCGTCGCCTTCGACCTCTACCGCGCGGCGGGCGGCAGCAACGCCTGGCGGGTGCGCTGGTACTTGTATGTGGCGCTGGTATTCACCGTCGATGCGATGCGCCAGACGGTGCTCAACCTGCAGCGCGACGGCACGCTGTGGCGCTCCTCCACGGCCTGGAGTGCGCTGCGGTTCTTCTGGGGACGCGATGGCGTGGCCTGGCGCTCGCTGCCGGCGCTGGTGCGCTACCTGCGCAGCGACTTCCACCCCGATCAGGAGCACGCATCGCCCACGGCCGCGGCGCTGGCCCAGCAATGGCTGCAGGCGAACGCCGAGCGCTTTCGCGTGGTGGGGCGCAACTGACCCGCGTTACTATTATTTTTATAGCAACATGCCCTA